>JBFWJK010000090.1:0-13299 GCA_050253255.1 Desulfobacteraceae bacterium
ACTATGTCCACAGAATAGGAAGAACAGGAAGAGCCGGAAAAAAAGGAAAATCAATAAGCTTTGCCTGCCAGGAGGATTCATTCTATATTCCTGCAATAGAAGAGTTTACCGAAACAAAATTCCATTGCGAGTATCCTCCGGAAGAATGGCTTATTCTGCCTCCACCGCCTCCTCCGCTGAAGGAGTCTGTAAAAAAGACCAGGGAAATAATTGTTCCCAAAAAAATAAAAAAACCTCTTAAAAAAAGCATCTCTGCAAATAAAAATTCCAGTTTTTCTAAACCGGCAGCCGCTATAAAGCCTGCTCCATCACCAAAGCCGGAGCCGGCTGCAAAGAAGAAAATGGCAAAAACTGTTTATAAAGACGGCAAAATGGTAAGGGTTGATCAGTAAAAATGGAAAACAAGTATAAATCTCTTCTGTTAAGCAACTCAACAATGCATAACGCACCTTATCCTGAATGGTGCGCCGGCATTTTAAACGACTTTCTGAGATCAAGAAAAAACATAATATTCATTCCCTACGCAGCAGTGAGATTTTCCTTTGACCATTATGAAGAAATGGTTTGTAAAGGCCTTTCCATGGATAAAAAAAGATTTAGATCAATTCATGGATTCAGTGAAAAAAATAAAGTCTTAAAAGACTGCGATGCCGTAGTTACAGGTGGCGGAAACACATTTGTCCTCAAAAAAAGACTTGAGGATGAAAATATTTTCAATACCATCAAATCAAAAATAAAAGAACCTGACTTCTTATATTCAGGATGGAGCGCAGGGGCAAATCTCGGCGGGCTTTCAATTAAAACAACAAATGACATGCCCATAGTTCAGCCTGCCGGCTTCAACGCTCTTGGAGCCGCAGACTTTCAGATAAATCCCCACTATACAGACATGTCCATTGAAAATCACGGCGGGGAAACAAGAGATGAAAGACTTATTGAATTTTCGGTAATGAACCCTGAAACCTTCTGTCTTGCCATTCCTGAAGGAAGCGGTCTTCTTGTGACAGAAACAGGAAAGACTGCGGAGTATTTCGGGGAAAAACCGGGCAAAGTCTTTTTTAAGGGACAAATCCACAGCCAGATTAAAGACAGGGAGTTTTTTTCTGTCCCATGAATATTCTTCTGTTTGAAAAAAAAGATTTGAGGCCTGACAATACAGTTGAAATTTCGGGCCTGAAAGCCCGGCATATAAAAGATGTATTGAAACTTGGTAAAAATGATTTTCTCAAAACCGGAGAAATCAACGGAAAAACCGGGCTCTCAAAAATTCTTGCCGTAAATAAAGACACAATTGTAATTCAGCCCTGCCATAAAAACGATCCTGCACCACCTCTTGACCTGACTCTTATAACCGCCCTTCCAAGACCAAAGGCAGCAAGAAGAATAATCTACTCAGCCGCACTTCTTGGAATAAAAAAGATTTATCTTATTAATTCATCCAAAGTTGAAAAAAGCTACTGGCAGAGCCCTTTGATAGATGAACCTGAAATAAAAAAACAGCTGATAAATGCACTGGAACAAAGCTTTGACACTCTAATGCCCGAGGTTATCCAAAAAAAGCTTTTCAAACCGTTCTGCGAAGATGAGCTCCCTCTGATACTTGAAAACTCCTGCGCATTTCTTCTTGATCCCTACTCGGATAAAGAGTTCCCCAAAAATCCGGGACGTGGGCATTCTGTTCTGATTATAGGACCTGACGGCGGATTTACTGATTATGAAAACCAGAAAATAACTGAAGCAGGCGCAGCCCCCTGTTATCTTGGAAAAAGAATTCTCAGGGTTGAAACCTCGGTAGTTGCCGCAGCATCAAAATTTATCTGATTCATATATCCTGATTGAATTTAAGGTCTTGAAAAACTTTTATATTAATCTATATTTTAAATACTAAGCCTTTCAGAATAAGACACACCTTAAGAACAAAAGTTCAAAGAGAAGGAGCCGTATAAATGAGTTACATCAAAATCAGATTCGGAAATCCGGTCGACTGCACCGGAAGCAGCAAATATCAGATGTTTCAGACAATAAATCCAATGTTTTCCTTTGAAGACACATGGAAGCCTCAGATGGATATTTATGAAACAGAAGATGAAATCATTCTTACTGCCGAAATATCAGGGGTGACAAAAGAAGAGCTTGAAATTGAAATTGATGAAAAAGCGGCAAGAATAAGCGGAACAAGAAAACCGACATTACCTGCCAAAGATGCAAGATACAGACTTGCTGAAATTCAGTACGGCAAATTTGAAAGGGTCATTTTTCTGCCGGCCCAGGTAGACACTGAAAAAATATCGGCTACCTATCAGAACGGATTTCTCCATCTCAGAATGGGAAAAATATCTATAAAAAAATTTCATACAATAGAGATTGAAGAAGACAAATAAGTTATTAGATTAAACAAATACCTGTATTTCTGTCTGAACTGGAAATCAATCTAACCTTGGAGGTAAAAATATGCAGGAACAGCAGCCATCTATCGAACTCAGCCAGCAGGATCTTCCGGCCAGAATACCAATAATGCCGCTTATCGATGTAACCCTATTCCCGAAAATGGTACTCCCTCTTGTTGTAAAACACGAGCAGGGTAAAAAACTTATAGACGACGCGATGGCAAGCAACCGTATTGTCGGATTTATAGTGTCGAAAAAAGGAAAAGAAGAAGAAAACCCCACTGCAGACGATCTTTATGAAATCGGATGCGGAGCAATAATACTCAAAATGGCTAAAGCTGAAGACGGGAGAGTCCAGCTGCTGGTACAGGGCGTTAAAAGATTCAGACTCAACAAGATTGTCAAGCAGGAACCATACATGACTGCCGAGATCGAGCAGATAGAGGAACCAAATGAGCATGACAAGGAAATAGAAGCCATAAGCAACAACCTTCTGGAACTTTATCAGAACATAATCGAGCTGTCTCCCGGACTTCCCCGCGAAATGATTCAGCTTGCAAAAACCATAGAAGAACCTGCTGTACTTGCAGATATGATTGCATCCACAATCAATGCAACCCCCGAGGAAAAACAGGGAATTTTATCTACAATAGATCTCAAGAAGCGCCTGAAGGAAGTGACAAAGCTTGTAAACTATCAGCTGGAGATTCTGCAGATCGGTTCTAAAATTCAGACTCAGATACGCGAAGATATGAACCAGAAGCAGAAGGAATACTACCTTCGCCAGCAGATGAAGGCAATACAGCAGGAACTCGGAGACACAGACGACACCAACCTTGAAATAGAGGAATACAGGGAAAAAATTGCCAAAACCAATATGCCTGACGAAGCAAAAAAGGAAGCTGAAAGAGAACTGAAAAGGCTTTCAAGAATGCATCCTTCTTCTTCTGAATATACTGTCGCTTCTACATATCTCGACTGGATGACTTCAATCCCGTGGGATGAATCATCCAAAGACAACCTGGATATAAAAGCAGCCAGAAAAATTCTGGATGACGATCATTTCGGTCTGGAAAAACCGAAGAAAAGAATAATCGAGTATCTTGCAGTAAGAAAACTCAAGCCCGATTCAAAAGGCCCCATACTCTGCTTTTCAGGCCCTCCGGGAACAGGAAAGACTTCTCTTGGAAGATCTATTGCCAACTCACTTGGAAGGGAATTTGTGAGAATTGCACTTGGCGGAGTAAGGGATGAAGCTGAAATAAGAGGACACAGAAGAACCTATGTCGGAGCTTTGCCGGGAAGAATAATTCAGGGAATAAGAAGAGCCGGAACAAACAACCCTGTATTTATTCTCGACGAAGTGGACAAACTTGGAAACGATTTCAGGGGCGATCCGTCATCCGCTCTTCTCGAAGTTCTCGACCCTGAGCAGAACAACTCTTTTGTGGATCACTATCTCGATGTGCCGTTTGACCTTTCCAAGGTAATGTTCATAACAACTGCAAACGTTGTGCACACCATTCCTCCTGCATTGAGGGACAGAATGGAGATAATTGAACTTTCGGGATACACTGAAGACGAAAAAGTTAAAATTGCAAACAAATATCTTATCCCGAGACAGAGAGAGGCCCACGGACTGAATTCCAAGCAGATATCCTTTACCCAGGGTGCCATCAGACATATTATAAGCGACTATACAAGAGAAGCAGGCCTTAGAAATCTCGAAAGAGAAATAGCGTCTGTAATCAGAGGGGTTGCAACTGAAATTGCCCAGGAGGAAACTGAAGCTGTGACAATTCAGGTAAACACCCTTTCAAAATATTTAGGCCCTGCAAAAATCACCCCTGAATCAAAACCTAAAATCGATTCTCCCGGTGTTGCACTTGGACTTGCATGGACTCCTGCAGGAGGAGATGTTCTTTATGTTGAAGCAGCCGCTATGCAGGGAAAGAAAGGTCTCACTCTTACAGGGCAGATGGGTGATGTAATGAAAGAGTCTGTTAGCGCAGCCCTGAGTTTCATAAGATCGAACAAGGAAAAGCTAGATATTCCTGAAAACTTTTTTGAAAACCATGAAATCCATATTCATGTTCCGGCAGGAGCAATTCCAAAGGACGGCCCATCTGCTGGTGTTACAATGCTTTCAGCTATAACATCTCTTGCTCTGGGTAAAAAAATCATAAAAGACCTTGCAATGACAGGTGAAATAACATTAAGAGGAGAGGTGCTTCCTGTAGGAGGAATAAAGGAAAAAGTTCTTGCAGCCCACAGAATGGGAATAAAAACTGTGATTCTTCCAAAGGACAATGAAAAGGATATTGATGAAATACCAAAAAAAGTTAAAAAGGAAATGACATTTCACTTTGTCAGAAAAATGATGGATGTTGTTAAACTGGCAATAGAACAATAATATTAAACCAGAAGACCGCATCCTTTAAAAAATAAAATCTTTTTCAGGATGCGGATTTTTTTTATTATGAAAACAAAATTTTTTTTAACATATTTTATCTGTCTTTTTTTTCTTGCATCATGTGCCTCAAAGCATGAACAGGAAAATAAAGGCTCATCTTATTATGTATTCGGAAAAAAATACACCACCATAAAAAGTTCAGAAGGATTTTATCAGTCAGGTACAGCTTCATGGTACGGCAGAAAATTTCACGGCAGAAAAACAGCCAACGGTGAAACATACAATATGCATGATATGACCTGCGCCCACAAGACACTCCCTTTCAATACAAAACTTGAAGTAGAAAACCTTGTTACCGGAAAGAAAATTACCGTAAGGGTCAATGACAGAGGCCCTTTTGTGAAAAACAGAATAATAGATCTTTCATTCAAGGCCGCAAAGGAACTTGGAATTGATATTACAGGGACTGCACCGGTAACAATAAAATCTCTCAACAAAGGAAACTTCAATAAAGGCGAATTCAGTGTTCAGACCGCATCCTTTGCCAATTACGGCAATGCGGAAAATTTCAAAAAAACACTTTTAAAGGAATTCAATGAGGTATTCATTACCGAGGCTGAAATAAACGGCAAAACATTTTACAGAGTCAGGGCAGGAAAGTTCAAAACCCTTGAACAGGCACAGATAACTGAAGATACATTAAGACAAAGAGGCTTTTCAAACGCCTTTGCAGTGGCTCTGGACTGAAGAGGCTTGTATTTATGAAAAAAAAACCTGTAGTTTTTATCGACAGAGACGGAGTGATTAATTTTGATTCTCCTGATTATATCAAATCCTGCGATGAGGTTGTGTTTATTCCCGGAAGCATCGAAGCGATGGCCGCTCTTTTTAAGGAAGGGCACCAGATTTTTGTCATAACCAACCAGTCTGTAATCGGAAGAAATATGGTTACCATGGAGGGTTTGAAAAAAATTTTTGATAAAATGCTCGATGCTGTAAAAGAAAAAGGTGGTAAAATAACAGAAATCTTTTTCTGTCCGCATATTCCTTCAGACAATTGTTCATGCAGAAAGCCTGAACCCGGTCTTTTTTTTCAGGCAAGGGACAGATACGGGCTTGACCTCTCAAATTCGGCAATGATAGGCGACAGCGCAAAAGATATTATTGCCGCTTCAAATGCAGGAATAAAATACAAAATCCTTGTTCTGACCGGAAACGGCAAAAAAGCCCGGAAAGAGCTTGAAGAAAAACAGATTATTCCTGATTATACTGCAAAAGATCTTTATGATGCCCATAACTGGATAATTGAAAACACAGAGGCCTGATGATAACTATCAGCGGTTCGGTTCTCAACGTTACTTTTCATAATCCTTCCAATGGATACACTGTTGCAAGGCTCAAGCAGTCAGAACTTTCATCTGCAACAACCATAGTCGGAATAATGGATGAGGTCTTTCCCGGTGAAAAACTTGAAATAACAGGCAAATGGGAAGATCACGACAAATTCGGCGAACAGTTCAGAGTTCATTCCTATGAGTCAATACTTCCAGACAGTGAGGAGGAAATTATTAATTACCTCACCTCAGGAATTATTGAAGGCATAGGGCCTGCAACTGCATCAAGAATAGTCGGTTTTTTCGGAAAAGCGACCATTTCAGTAATAGAATCAAGTCCTGAATCCCTTGCAGACGTTCCTCTCATTGGCAAAAAAAAAGCTGAGGCAATTGCAGCGGCATGGAAAAATCACAGTTATGCAAGACAGCTCAGACAATATCTCCATGAAGCCGGAATACCCTCTGAGTACACTCCAAGGATAATTTCAAGATACGGTTCACTCTCACTTGATATTGTAACAAAAGATCCATACAGAATTGTAAAGGAAAACCCCTTTTTCAATTTTGAAATCATTGACAGACTCGGACAGAAGGCAATGATAGAACCCTCTGACAAAGCAAGGGTTTCAGCAGGAATTGTCTGCATACTTGAAAAAGCATCTAACAGCGGTCACTGCTTTCTTGAACTTGAAGACCTAAGATTCAGGACAAAAAGACTTACAGGGGCAGATGACCATACCCTTGAAAACTCAATAGAAATTCTCCTGAATGAATCACTGATAGTTAAGGAAGAAGCGGATCAGAAAGAAGTTGTTTATCCTTTTCATCTTTTCAGGGCGGAAAAAGGCTCAGCGGATAAACTGAATGCTCTTTTTGAAATACCGGCTGAAAAACTTGGGATTACCGATGAAGAAATCAAAAACGTAACCGCCGGATATCTTGGAGTAATTCCGTCAAATGAACAGTTTGATGCAATTAAGGGGATACTTGAACAGAAAGCCGGGATAATAACAGGCGGTCCCGGAACAGGGAAAACCACTCTTATAAAAGCGCTTTGCAGAATTTTTCTTCATCTCAATAAAAAAACAGCTCTTGCAGCTCCAACCGGAAGAGCGGCAAGAAGACTCAGCGAAGTAACCGGCCAGAAAGCTGAAACAATACACAAGCTTCTGAAATTCAATCCTTCCACAGAGCTGTTTGACAGAAATGAAGCTGATCCTATCGATGCTGATGTAATAATAATTGACGAATCATCCATGATAGATATAATTCTGTGCTATCATCTTTTAAAGGCAGTGACAATTAATACAAGAATAATCTTTGTGGGAGATATTTTCCAGCTTCCTTCCGTGGGACCCGGAAATTTTCTGTCGGATATAATAGAGTCTTCAAAGATTCCCTCTTTCAGGCTTACAACCATATTCAGACAGGCAAAACAAAGTCCGATAATAATGAACGCCCACAGAGTCAATTCAGGCATGCTTCCTTTAAATGATCCGGATGTAAATGAGTTATCAGAATTTTATTTTATAAAAAACGAAAGCCCTGACAAGGCTGTTGAAACAATCGTTGAACTTTTAACAAGAAGAATTCCCAAAAGATTCGGCCTCGACCCCATGGAAGAAATTCAGGTCATAACTCCGATGCATAAGGGTGAAGCCGGGACTTTAAACCTCAACAGAATTCTTCAGGAAAAGCTCAACACATCAAAACAGAAAGTAAAATCAGGGTCAAATTTTTTCAAAAAAGGCGACAAGGTAATGCATCTTGTCAATAATTATACAAAAGAAGTTTTCAACGGCGATATAGGGAGGATAGAACACATTGACTTCAAGGATGAAATTGTTGAAGTAATGTATCCCGATTATCCCGAAAAAAGAATTGTGGAATACAGCTTTGATGAACTGGAAGAACTCAGCCTTGCATATGCGATTTCGGTTCACAAGTCTCAGGGGTCTGAATATCCTGCTGTCATTATCCCTCTGATGACTCAGCACTTTCCGCTTCTGCAGAGAAATCTTCTTTATACAGGAATGACAAGAGGAAAAAGACTTCTTATCATTGTTGGAAGCACCAGGGCACTTGAAATTGCAGTAAATGAAAACAGATCGTCAAAAAGATATTCATATTTGAAACAAAGACTCTGCTCAGTATAAAAAGCTGAACTCAGAATAGTATATAAGGAAATTTCAATGAACAGAAAAATCTGGTTTTTTCAGATAACCGGCTGGATAAGCATAGTCGGCTCAATTACTCTGTTTTCCCTCATAGGAACAGATATTCTTCTTTCAGGCGAATTTTTCAACCGAACCATCTATTATGTATTGGCATCAGTCCTTGGAGCCGGAGGAATTTCTCTTATATCCTGGGCGGTGATTATTTACAGAAAATATAAGACCAAAAAAGAGAATATCGATATATTTGAAATACTTTCAAAGTACAGCGGCCAGATCACCCCGTCAGAATTTTCAGTTGAAAGCGGACTTGATCCCGAAGAATCAAAAGTAAAACTCGATGACATGTACAAAAACGGAATATGCAGAATTCATGTAACCGAATCAGGTGTTCTGATTTATTATTTCCCGGATTTTGAACATGAAGGAATAGTAAGAAAACCTGTAAGTGAAAACTTTATGAGTAAAAACTGAAAACCTTTCAAATTATAAAATTTAAAAAACTATATATTTTTAAGTAAAAAAATACTAAAATATCTGGAAAAATGTCATAAATCTTTGTTTATTAAACTCAAATTAAGTATTTTTATCATGAATAAATGGAACACTTTAGCAGGTCTTTTATGTCTGGGCGGCGGAATCATGTATCTGTTCGGTACTTTGTCCGATATTATGCAGAGAGAATCAAATCTTCACACAATTAATCTTTATGATTTTCTGGGCGAAGAAAAAACTGGCTGGATAGCAGATATTCCCTCTGAAACTGTAATGAATGCTTTTGATAAAACATTCAGCATTCAAATTTATATACTTTTATTAGTAACTGGAGGTTTAATTTTTATTTTAAATGGTATTTTCAGAAAAAACTGAAAAAAAACTAAAAAAAACGGTTCACACACAGACCTCTTTTAGAAAAAACTTCAAATTTACTCAAAAAAAACGGTTTTTTTAATCTATTAATAAGTAAAAACAGAAATTATTTCCTTTAATTCAATTATTTTTTTGACACCTTAATCATTAAATACGTTTTACCCTGAAAAACAGTGATTTTTAAATAATCTTGCTTTTGATAAATTTTAAGCCTTATTTTTGTTAAATACATAATTTTTAAGTTTTCAAAATTAAATAATATTTATTTTATAAATAAAACTTAATCTTCTTTACTATTTATTAAGCAAATTTTATTATAAATTCAAATATATAGAAATTTCAGTATTTTTTATAACTTCAGAGTGAACAGTGTTATTTTAATTCTTTTCATGCTCCTGTAACGGATATAAAATATCAGGAGTTAATTAAAACAAAACTGAAACAAGGAGGTCTTTTATGATAGTTGGAATTCTAAAGGAAATCAAAGCAGAAGAGAACAGAGTCTCCATGACACCTGCCGGTGCTGAAGTTATGAAAAATAACGGACATAAAGTACTGGTCGAAAAAAATGCCGGAGTCGGAAGCGGGTTCTCAGATGAAGACTACAAAAAGGCAGGAGCAGAAATAATTGATACCCCAAAGGGAGTCTTTGAAGCATCCGATATGGTAATGCATGTTAAAGAACCCCAGCCTTCAGAATATGCATTTGTCAAAAAAGATCAGATAGTTTTTACATATTTCCACTTTGCTGCAGATGAATCCCTTACAAAGGAATTCCAGAAAACAAATTCCGTTGCAATCGCATATGAAACAATTGAAAATCCTGACGGAAGCCTTCCTCTTCTGACTCCTATGAGTGAAGTTGCAGGAAGAATGGCAACCCAGGAAGCAGCAAGATTTCTTGAAAGATCCCAGGGCGGCAGAGGCGTGCTAATGGGAGGAGTTACAGGCGTAAAACCAGCAACTGTCCTTGTAATAGGCGGAGGTATTGTAGGTACAAATGCAGCCCTTATGGCGGCAGGACTTGGAGCAAAAGTATACATACTAGACATGAATCTTAACAGACTCAGAAAACTTTCTGAAATTATGCCTAAAAACTGCTTCCCGATGATGAGTTCACCTGCAACAATCAGAGAACTTGCAAAAGAAGCTGATGCTGTAATAGGTGCAGTTCTTCTTCCCGGCGCAAAAGCTCCCAAGCTTATTGACGAAGAAATACTTAAAACAATGAAAAAAGGTGCTGTAGTAGTTGATGTTGCAATCGACCAGGGCGGCTGTTTCACCACATCCAAACCGACAACACACGGCAACCCTGTTTATGAAGTTGAAGGAATAGTTCATTACTGTGTAGCAAACATGCCCGGTGCAGTTCCTATGACATCGACAATGGCTCTTACAAATGCAACTCTGCCTTATGCAGTTCAGCTTGCAAACAAAGGCTGGAAGCAGGCAGCAATAGACAGTGAAGCCATGAAGCTTGGAATCAATATGGTTGACGGCAAGATAACTTATAAAGAAGTTGCAGAAGCATTCAACCTTGAATACACACCAGTTGAAAAATTTCTTAAATAAGACTCTCCTTCAGTCAGTAATAAAAAAGGCCGGGAATTTTTCCCGGTCTTTTTGGCAACGGATCAAGGTACCTGAAAACACTTTTAAAAATCATCAAACCTCACTGCTTCATAATCATGGGCTATGACAATAAGCCTTGAGGCTGCTCCCGATATTTTTCTCTGAAAAGCACTGTCAAAACCCGGATTAATAAAGTACCTGCTGTTTTCTATATAGCCTATTATGATAAAAGGGCTTTTTGCATGGACTGATGCCTTATAGATTTCATAAAAGGTTTTATTTTCTAATTTCTCAGGAAGTTGAACAATAAAAATTTCCGGCGTCCCCTTGCCAGATGTCAGGAGATTGTCAAAAATCTCAATAACACCGGGATTAAAAGAGTTCTGGGCAATCAGTTTTTCAGTTATGTCGCCAAGGCAGACTGCTTCATTTATTATATTGAAATCGATATATTCCCTGTTTGAGGAGTCTATAAGCTCCATTACAGTATGAATCGCAGGGTTGATTTTTTCAATTGCCATGGCAGTCAGAGTTGACGGAGCATCTGCATAGTCTCCGTAATTTGGATCAGCCAGAATAATGGCCGCTCCGCAGTTTTCAACCCCTGCCTTTTCAAGGGCAGCGGGATCAGCCGGATCTCCGTAGACAAGTCTCAGATTTTCATGTTCAAAGGGACACCAGCCGGGATTCTCTTTTATAATTTTTTCATCCTGAATTATAACCGACAGCCTGAAATCCTTTTCTCTGCTTCCGTAAAGAAGTTCATCAGCAATGTTTTTAAGATTGGAATTTATGTTGCAGATAACGATATTGCTGTTTTCAAGACTCTTGAATGATGAGTTGGGGCAAAACGAGTCAACACAGGCAAATTTATTTTTTGTCAAACTGATCAAGTTATACTTGCCGTGATTTTTATTCTGTTTTTTCTCTGTATCAATTCTTGGCTCTTCATAAGCTATGACAATGAGATAATCAGGGCTTTCTATTCTTATATCATAGTCAGCATCTTCATTATTTCTGAACTTGTGCGCAAAGGGATTTATCATAAGCGAGAATGCTTTTTCAGATGACTTGTATTTATATACTCCAACAGGAATTATATTTCTCCTTTCACAGAGAAAATATTTCTGAACTTCATTAAAGGTTTGTGCTTCAAAGTGCTCAGGAAGCCTTATTTTATAAAACTCGCATGAATCTGATGAAAAAGTCATGAGAGATCTGTAGATTTCAGTCACACCAGGGTTCAGAACACCCTGACTGATAAGCTTTTCCGAGTAAACAGAACTCACAATAAAATCTGTATTGTCCATAACCTTTGCAAACTTGAGACTTTTAAGCAGATTCAGCTCAACAGTTACAGGAGCAGTTTTATTGACTGCATTTACAGCTATGGCTTTCATCAGGCAGTTATGATCTGATGACTCTGAATTTGTCTCAGTTCTGTTCTGTGAAAGCACTATGATTCTTTTGGCAGAATCTATATCGGCTTTTTTGAGGACTTCCGGTTTGAGCGGGTCGCCTTTAAGGGCAACTACTCTTTTATAAACTTCCGGGATCGTGACCATTAGATCATCGGCATTGGTACACACAGCAAGAATATAGTACTGTCCGGTAAAAGCATTGTAGAGCTGCCTTATCACATAATCAAGATGCTTGTTGTAGCCCAGAATCACTATATGGTTTTCCATCTTCGAATTAAGGGGCTTTAAACGGATTTTCCCTTTCCTGTTGAACTTGCGGACAAGAATGGAGACAATTTCTGCTGTAACCATACCCACAACACAGATCCCGGCAATAAGAAAAACCGTGACAACAGCCTTTCCTGCCACTGAAACAGGCTCTTTATCCTCAATGCCCGATATAAGCACAATTATCATATTCCAGTATGACTTCCAGTAATCGCTGAAAGGTCCTGCATTGTCTGCAAACTCAATCTCCACGAAATATGCTATATTTGCTCCTGCAATAAGAGCAACCGCAGAAAGGACAAAAAGATTATAAAGATTGTCGAGCTGATATTCATCTCTCAGGGCAGAAATTTTATTCTGCAGGTTGTTGAGTGAATTATAGAGATAATCATTATATCTTATTAGCCTCAAAAGCCTCAGAAGCCTGGCCATTCTGAAAAGCCTGAACATCATGAAGTTGGTGCTGAGCAGAAAAAGTGAGGGAAGAATAGCGACAAGATCTATAACAGCATAAAAAGTAAAGGGATATCTGAGCTTATTTTCGGCAAAAGACCAGCGGATAATATACTCAAACGAAAAAATCACCGCAAAAAAAATCTCAATATTTATCCACAGTGTCCTGTACGCGGGAAACATGTAATCTATTGGAATTATTATGCAGGATAAAAGAATGCAGACAAATATGAAAAGTTCCGCTGTCTTTTTTACTGATTGCACGACTCTGAATCCTTTGAAAAGGTTATACGGATATTTTAATAAAAAAAAATATATTTTGATTATTTAACATATTGTCATCAGATTAAAAATGAAAACTGTCTTAATAAAAAAAAATGCCTGACAATTGATAATTTCTCAGGGACC
>JBFWJK010000091.1:0-13206 GCA_050253255.1 Desulfobacteraceae bacterium
CTTTGTCATATTACGGGGCTTTTGATGAAGACAAGGAGTTCTGTTTCGGAGATAAAAATATTAAAAAGACAGAGCTTGAAGAGTCATTAAAAAATTTTAAAATATTCATTGGAACAGATCCCTCTTCAAAAGAACTTGAAACCTACATTTCAGGAAATTTCACACTTTATTCTCCATATTCGAAAGAAAAGGAGAAGTCGTTTCTTTTTACAGGATATTATGAGCCTGAACTAAAAGGAAGTCTGGAAAAAACAGATAAATATATATATCCTCTATATCTTCTCCCTGAAAATATAGTTTATGTTGAACTTGAAAAATTTTCTTCTTCATATGGCAGCAAAAAACTTACAGCAAGAAAAGAAGGAAACCGGATTATTCCCTATTTTACAAATGAGGAAATTGCCTTTGAAAATGCACTTGAACATGACGGAGAGGTTATTGTCTGGCTGGACAGTCAGGTTGATCTGTTTTTTCTTCAGATTCAGGGGTCTGGAAAAGTTTATCTTGAAAACGGAGATGTACTGAGAGTTCATTATGCGGGCACAAACGGGCACGGATACAAGAGCATAGGAAAATATCTTATAGATCAGAATAAAATGACTCTAGCCGAAATGTCCATGCAGAGCCTGAAAAAATATCTTCAGGAAAATCCCGATGAATTAAGAGATATTCTTTCCTATAACGAAAGCTATGTTTTTTTTGAAGTTGTTGAGGGAGGGCCGTATGGTGCTCTTTCAAGGGAGCTTACCCCCGGAAGATCACTTGCTTCGGATTTAAAGATTTATCCAAGGGGCGGTCTTGTCTATGTTGAAACAAAAAAGCCTGTTGTATCAGGAAACGGCGAAATAAAAAAATGGACTGATCTCAAAAGATTCATGCTTATTCAGGATACAGGCGGAGCAATAAAAGGATATTTCAGGGGAGATATTTTTTTCGGGTGCGGTGAATATGCCAGGACTGCAGCGGGGCATCTTGCCGATGAAGGGAATATTTATATTCTTTTGCCTGTAACAACAGAAGACTAGGAATTGAAAGCTAAAAAAAGCCGGGTAAAAACCCGGCTTAAAATTTTTATGCTTTGTACTTTTTAATTTCTTTAATAATTGCAGGAAGTATTACTTTGGCATCGCCTGCAATTCCAAGGTTTGCAAACTTGAATATTTCTGCGTTCGGATCCTTGTTTATTGCAATTGTGTATTTTGCATTTGTAATACCTGTTGTGTGCTGAACAGTACCGCTGATTCCGCAGGGAATATAAAGCTCGGGACGGATGTTTTTACCGGTCTGGCCAACCTGAACTTCATGTGGAATAATATGTTTTTCAACACATGGTCTTGAACCGCCGATTTTAGCGCCAAGTACCTTTGCAAGCTCTTTTACGTATTCAACGCTTTCAGGGTCACTTGCACCGATACCGATACCTACAACTTTTTCAGCATCTTCAATTTTATCGCCTTCGTGCTCTGTTTCATTGCTTTCAATTACTCTTACTTTGATTTCTTCAGGCTTTATTTCAACAGGAACAGTTATGATCTCACCTGTTCTTGAGGCATCAGCTTCAGGAACAACCATAACTCCCGGTCTTACAGTAGACATCTGCGGTCTGTGTTCAGGACAGATGATTGTTGCCATAACGTTTCCGCCGAAAGCCGGTCTTGTTGAAACAAGAAGACGCTTTTCTTCGTCAATATCAAGCTCTGTACAGTCTGCTGTACAGCCTGTATTAAGTCTGAATGAAACTCTTGGTGTAAGGTCTCTTCCTATTGCAGAAGCTCCGATAATAAGAATTTCAGGCTTTTCCTCAAGGGCTTTTTTACAGATAATGTCTGTGTAAAGCTCTGTGCGGTATTCTTTCAGTTCAGGATCTTCGGCAAGAAAAACCTTGTCTGCACCGTATGCAATAAGAGTTTCGGCAGAAGTTTTTACATTGTCTCCGATAAGAAAGGCAGCAAGCTCAACTCCAAGCTTATTTGCAAGCTTTCTTCCCTCTCCAAGCATTTCCAAAGATACCTTGGCAAGTTTGCCGTTATTCTGCTCGGCAAATACCCAGACATTTTTATGTTCTTCGATATTAGCTTTTGTAGCCATTATTTCACCTTTTATATAAGAAATTTCTCGTTAAGTTTGTCTGCCACCTGACGGGCTATCTCTTCAGGGGTTCCTTCAAGCATCTGAACCTTGCCTTTTTCAATTTTTGGAGAGAATACTTTTCTAAGCTTGGTAGGAGATCCCTTAAGTCCAAGATGTGCAATTTCAGCGTCCACATCATCTGCTTCCAGCACTGGAATTTCTTTTTCAAAGGCTTCAAGAATTTTGTCCATTGGGGTTACCCTGTATTCGTTGATTTCCTTTTCAACTGTAATAAGGGCCGGAAGGTCTGCTTCTATCTTACGCTCAAAATCTCCGAGTTTCTGCTGAATCTGAACCTTTTTGCCGTCTGATTCTATTCCAAGAGCATAGGAAAGAAGGGGAAGTCCGAGGTATTCTGCCATCTGGGGACCAACCTGGGCTGTGTTTCCGTCCATTGCCTCAACACCTGAAATTACAAGGTCATAATCGCCGATTTTCTGAATTGCGCATCCAAGAGCATATGATGTTGCCCATGTGTCAGCACCGGCAAATTTTCTGTCTGTAAGCTGAATTGCCTGGTCAGCTCCCATGCAGAGAGCTTCTCTTAATGCACTTTCAACCTGTCCCGGACCCATGGATATTACAATAACTTCTCCGCCGTGCTTTTCCTTGAGCTGAAGAGCTGCTTCTATTGCATGTTTATCCACAGGGTTTATTATAGTTGGAAGGCCTGCTCTTATAAGAGAGCCGTCCGCATCCCATTTTACCTTGGTAACGTTTGGGACCTGCTTTATAGTTACGATAATTTTCATTTTATTCCCTCTTGTCCGTATATCGCTTCACAGACTTTTACGTCCGTGATGATTTTAGCCTGTTTAAATTATTTGCTCATAAGAGCTGTCATACCGACTATTGTCTTGTTGATTTCAAGACTGGAGGCAACAACACCCTGATGCATTGCTATCCTGAAAAGTTTTTCAATAAGATATTCCTTGGAGTATCCGTATGAGCCGTGGAACTGAACGCCCATTCTTGTAACTTCCTGAATAAGAGGTGTTGTAAAAACTTTAACTTCTGCGGAAGCTGTATCGAAATTTTTACCTGCATCCTGCTTGCAGACTGCATTGTAAACCATAAGCCTGCATGCATCGATTTTAACTTTCATTTCACCGAGCATCCAGTAAAAGCCCTGCATGTATCCCATTGGCATTCCGTTTACAATTCTTTGCATTGAGTATTTTTTTGCTTCAAGATATGCCTGATGTCCAACACCCACCATACCGGCTGCCTGCTGAATTCTTTCCCCTGATATCCATCTTAGAAGAACATTGAAACCCTGTCCCGGTTTTCCAAGAATATTTTCCTTTGGAACTCTTACGTTATTGAAATAGATATCGCAGGTGTCTGCGCCGTCAAGGCCTGTAAGTTCATAATGGCCTGAGCAGCTGATTCCCGGTGATTTTTTGTCGATTATAAAAGCTGTGGAATCATGGGCCTCTCCTTTAAGGGAAAGATCCTTGCATATGAAAACTCCGTATCCGGGTTTGTTTGCCATACTGATGAAGCGCTTGCATCCGTTGATGATGTAGTCGTCTCCGTCAGGTGTAGCTGTTGTGGTAAGCATTTTCGGGTCAGAGCCGGTGTCTGGCTCTGTAAAAGCCATGGTTGCCCATGCAGATCCGTCACAAAGCGGAGGAACAAACTTTTTCTTAACTTCTTCAGATCCCCAGTGGCAGATTGTTTCAGCAACACTGTTGTTCATCAGAAGGGGAAGAAAACAGGTTGAACCTGTTTTTCCGAATTCTTCGATCAAAAGGATCAGGTTGAAGTTTGTTGTTGCAAGTCCGCCGTATTCCTTTGGAACGTCGAATCCAAGCATTCTTGCCTTTGCATATTTTTCAAGAAGGTCAGGAGGGTAATCTCCGTGTTCGGCCATGTAGGCGTCGATTTCGGGAACAATGCGTTCACAGAAATCTTTTCCTGCCTTTACGACCATTTTGTTGATTGGTGAAAGAGTGAAGTCCATTTTGTCCTTTCCTTAAACCTTAAGGTTGATATTTTGCGGAGGATCGAAAACTGTTTTCAGCCGGTTTTTTCAACAGCATGAAAATTCAATCCCCAGAATTTAGATGTAAAGCCTGAAGCTTAAATTTTTTACCTGTATGTCAAAACTGTAAAAATCTGTTTCCGGTCTGTTCCTGTATTTAATGTTTGTGTACAAACTATCAGGATAGAATAAAAACGCAAAACATTTTTTATCTTTATGCTCTCATGTCCTGCAGATTTTTATCTTATCAGTATTACGCTTTTAAAAAGGTCAAGATAAATCAAAAAAATTTCTCAGGTCAACACATTAAGTGAAAACCCTTGATTTTATTTCAACCTTTACTTAATACTTTTTACTTCGAAACTGCTATCAGAATTATTAAAATAATACAATATCAAATATTTAAAAAAAATAGTTTGCACACAAACTAAATTTTTTGTATTATTTTTTCAAACTGAGTTTCAGTGTTTTAAAACTTAATTACGAGGGAAATTATGACTAAAGTATATTTGCACAAAGATCCGCTTTTTGTTCCAGTTAAAATAGGAAATCTTGAGCTTGAGAACAGAATTTATCTTCCTGCCATGCATCTTGGAATGGCAGATAATTATGAAGTTACACAAAGAATTGAAGATTTCTATCATGAGCGTGCTCTTGGCGGAGCAGGGCTTATCTGTGTGGGATATGCGACAATAGACGATAAATCCGGCAATACATTAAATATAGGTGCACATAAAGATGAGTTCATTCCTGGCCTTAAAAGACTTTCAGATGCCATAAAAAGCGGGGGCTCGAAATCGTGCATTCAGCTTAATCACTCAGGAAGATACAATTATTCTTTTTTTATCGGAAACAGACCTCCTGTTGCTCCCTCTGCAGTTGCAAGCAGAATGACAGGTGAAACCCCTCATGCTCTTACAGAAGAAGAAATTTCTGAAATAGTGGAAAATTTCGGAAAAGCTGCAAAAAGATGCAAGGATGCAGGATTTGATGCAGTTGAAGTTCTTAACGGAACAGGATATCTGATAAGTGAATTTTTATCTCCACTTACAAATAAAAGAACTGATAAATACGGCGGAAGCTTAGAAAACAGAATGAGATTTGGCCTTGAAGTCATGGAATCTGTAAGAAAACATGTTGGACCGGATTATCCGGTACTTGCAAGAATAAACGGAAATGACATGATGGAAGGCGGTCAGGACAGGCATGAGCTTAAGGTTTATGCAAAACTTCTGGCAGACAGAAAGCTTGTTGATTCAATATGTGTAAATGTTGGATGGCATGAAGGTTCTGTTCCTCAGATTCAGGCTCTTGTTCCAAGGGCTGCCTTTGGATACCTTACAAGAGAAATGAAGGAACTTCTTGATATTCCTGTTATTGCAAGCCACAGGATTAATGATCCTGAAACAGCAAGGGAACTTATTGCAGACGAGATCTGCGATATGGTTGCAATGGGAAGAAGTCTTATTGCAGATCCATATCTTCCAAAAAAAGCAAAGGAAGGAAAAGAAAAGGAAATAATTCACTGCATTGCCTGTGCACAGGGGTGTTTTGACAATCTTACAAAGCTTAAACCTGTTGAGTGTCTGTGTAATCCAAGAGCTTCCCATGAAAAAGAAACAGAAATTGAAAAAACTGATACTCCAAAAAAAGTAATGGTAATCGGAGGCGGAGCAGCAGGAATGAGCGCAGCTCTTGCGGCCTTTGAAAGAGGACATGATGTTACTATTTATGAGGCATCAGACAGGCTGGGCGGACAGCTTTTTTTAGCTGCGGCTCCTCCGGGAAGAGCTGAATTTGCAGAATTTGCAAAGGATCTCGATTATCAGATAAGAATGAAAAATATTAAAGTCAGATTCAATACAGCAGTTGATGAAGAGCTGATCAGGAAAGAAAAACCGGACCACATAGTTCTTGCAACAGGAGCAAAACCTTTATCTCCTCCAATTGAGGGAGCAGACAAACCCCATGTTGTTCAGGCCTGGGATGTTCTGGACAAAAAAGTTTTTACAGGAACAAATGTTGTTGTAATTGGCGGCGGAGCAGTAGGTGTTGAAACTTCCATTTTTCTTGGAGAATGCGGAGCCATGTCTTCTGATATTGTAAAGTTTCTTCTTGTAAACAAGGCTGAAGATCCTGATGTTATAAGGGAAAGAGCCTCAAGAGGAACAAAAAATGTTACTCTTATTGAAATGACAGACAATATTGGAAAAGATATTGGAAAAACAACAAGATGGACAATGCTTCAGGAAATTAAAAGAATCGGAATAAAAACAGGAGTTCAGACAAAGGCCCTTAAAATTGAAGATGACAGAGTGATAGTTGAAACTCTTGAAGGAAAAGAAGAAATTTTAGCTGATTCAGTTGTTCTTGCAGCAGGTTCAAAATGTGAAAACTCTCTTTTAAAAATAATTGAAAGTCTTGATATTCCCTTTGACTGTGCAGGAGACAGCAGCAAAATCGGTCTTGCCTTTGATGCGGTTCATCAGGGTTTTAGGGCAGGTATGAATATTTAGAAAACAGTCAGACCTCCATTCATTAATAATTCAGCAGTTTTGGAAAATTTGTTCCAAAACTGCTGAATATTTTGATAGTCTTGTTTCTGGTTCAAAAATCAAATAAAAGGCGGACAATGAAACCTTTAAAAGGAATAAAAGCTGTTGACCTTTCAAGACTTTTGCCAGGACCCTATGCCTCTGCTCTTTTATCCGATTACGGAGCTGAAGTGATATGTGTTGAATCAGAAAAATTCAGAAACAATCCCCCTCACATCCATCCTCTTTACAGAAATAAAAAACATATTTGCCTTGATTTGAAAAACAACAGGGCAAAAGAGGTATTTTACAGGCTTGTAAAAGACTCAGACATTTTAATTGAAGGTTTCAGGCCCGGAGTCGCAAAAAAACTTGGAATAGATTATGACTATTTAAAAACAATAAACAAAAAAATTATTTACTGCTCTATTACAGGTTTTGGCCAGAACTCGAAGTTTTCAGAAAGACCTGGGCATGATGTAAATTATCTTTCCCTGAGCGGAATTCTTGATCAGACCGGAGAAAAAAAGAGCCGGCCTCTTATTCCAGGAATTCAGATTGCAGACATAGGAGGAGCTCTTTTTGCAGTAAATTCTATTCTTGCAGCACTTTTTTCAAGGGAAGGGACAAAAAAAGGAGCGTATATTGATATTTCCCTTGCAGAATCGGCATTTTGCTTTGGTGCTTTTTCCATGTGGCTGAATGAGTTTTCAGGAATTGAACAGAAAAGAGGAGACAGTATTTTATCCCACAGATACCCCTGCTATGATGTGTATGAAACAAAGGACAAAAAGCATGTTTCTCTTGGATGTCTCGAGCGTCATTTCTGGGTTAATTTTTTAAGGGAACTTAACCTTGAAAAATATATCGATTTTCAGTTTGATGACGGAAAAAAAGAAGAAATAAGAGATGAAATTTCAAAAATATTTCTGTCTCAGACAAGAGATTACTGGGAAGCTTTTTTTGAAAACAAGGATGTTTGTTTTTCAGCTGTAAAAACAACAGAAGAAGCAAAAAAATCAGATCTTTTCAAAGACAGGTTCTCGTCATGTGAAGCAGAAGGCAGGATATTTACAATTGCATCTCCTGTAAAAAATCAAATTAATAAAATCCCCGGTTTTGGTGAAAATACAGAAGAAATTCTTGAAAAGCTTGGATATCATGCGTCTGAAATAAAAGAACTGTTAAGGCTTGGTATAACAGGTGAAAAATATTTGTAACTGTTAAGCTGAAAACTGAGAAAGAAGCGGTTTTTTTCTAATAAAGAAACAACAGTTACAAATACTCATGAATCTTTTTTTAGTGTTTCAGGTTCAAAGATGGGACAAAAAAGCCTTGTGAACCATAGGCATTACAAAAAGATCAGGCAGTTTCAGCTCTGATATGACTTTCCGGCACAATTCCATGCCGCAGTCGCCGGAGTGATAAAATTTTTTCACTTTATCATCAATTTCATTAATATATTTTTCTCCTTTTTCAATAAAACTGATTATTTCAGTGTTTCCGGAAACCGGCTCAGACCAGGAAGAAATCATAATATCAGTATTTTTGAGCTGTTTGAGAAAAGAAAGAGAATTTTTAAGCTCCTTGAAATTGTCGTAGTTTGGAATATCTTTTTCCAGTGGAACACAGTCTCCTGTGAAAATGATATTTTTATCAATCAAAACTGAAACCGAGCCCCTTGAATGACCTGGGGTATGAAAAAATTTTATGGAAAAATCATCATCAAAATAAATTGTATGATCATGTTCAATAAATTCGTCTATTTTTACAGATGAGTCAACAAGACTGTAAAAACCCGGAACAGGTCTGATTTTATTTTGAATTTCAATATTTTCTATCCAGGTTTTTTCGTTTCTGTGTGCAAGAACCCTGCATCCTGTTTCATTTTTTATAAAAGCTGCTGAACCTGTGTGGTCCGGATGGGAATGAGACAGAACAAGATATTTTATTTCATCGGTTTTTCTTCCTGACGAATGAATAAAGTCAAAAATTTTTTCGTGGGAGCCTTTAACTCCGCTGTCAATAAGAATGATTTCCTTTCCGGTAAAAATTACAGCGGAATAAACAAATCTTTCAAGCATTTTATCTTTTGAAACCGGAACATTGAAGTCGTGTCTCAGGATATGGATATTTTCTGAAATCTGCATTTTTCAATCCGAATTTTATTGTTTCTCAAAAGTTATAGTACCTGTTACCTTGGTTTGAAAGCTTTTTGTGCAAAGAAATCCTTTTTTGTTTTTTCAATTATTTTTTTCCAGTTGTGGTTGTCAAAGGCTGGCATAATTTTTGTTCTGTCCGGAGGAAGGTCGTAAATTTCAAATACAAAAACCTGGTCATAGCCCCCGGTTATTGAAATCCATCTCATTTTTTCCTGAGAGCCTGCATCAGAAGTTGAAAATCTTGAGCCGGAAATGCTTGTTTTTTCTATTTCTGAAAGCGGTATTATTATTTGTCCTGTTCGTTTTACAATGCCTAGTTTTCCATCCATTCCAAGCTCGATTACATAATTTGCATTAAATACTTCTGTTGCTCCTTTAATAAGATGCTGAACTCCGAAATCCTGATTTACAGGAACAGCCTTTGCAAGTGCAGCAAGTGTTCTTGCCCATTCTGATTCTTCGTAAATAAACCTAAGATTTGTAAGGTAGCATGAACCGAAAACCGCCTTTCCACCTGCCATGAAGTCAGCTCCAGGAACAAGTGAACAGCTGTTTGCCCTTATTACATACTCTCCTTCAATAAGAGGTGCTTTAAGAAAGCTTTTGTCTTTTTCTGTCTGCATTGCAGATTTTGTTGTGCAGGAAAACAACACGGAAATCATGAAAAAAAACATTAAGAGTTTTTTCATTTCTTTGCTCCGGTTAAATTTTTCTGGAAAAAATGGAGCTGAGAGTCATTA
Organism: Desulfobacteraceae bacterium; assembly: GCA_050253255.1. Classification (GTDB taxonomy): domain Bacteria; phylum Desulfobacterota; class Desulfobacteria; order Desulfobacterales; family JACKCP01; genus JACKCP01. The sequence goes on from JBFWJK010000091.1 coordinate 9,554, forward strand.
TCAACTCTCGGCTTGAATAATATTATAAATCAATATGCAGGTACTTTAAAATCTCTTTTTTACCTGAATTAACTTATTCTATTTAAAAAATATGAAACCCTGCGGGCTTTCCGGTTTTGCCGCATCTATTTCGTTAAACTGCATCACACATGACAGAAGTATAACCTGATACAATTTGCTGATATGTGCAGCAAACCTGAAAATGGATCAATTCAGCCTTTGTTAGCTCTGGGTTTCAATGAACTCATTAAGCCTGGAATTAAGAAGATAGTATATTTCATCCATTTTATCCCTGTCTGACTCTGCAAAGACAAATCCAAAAACCGGATATTTTGTATAATCGATTTTTCTGTATTCTAAAACAGATGAAAGTTTGTTTAAAAGTTTTTTATAATCAAAGGATTTTATTTTCGAGGCCTCAACTCCTGTTGAATTGTCAAGCACAATAATTGAAAAGATTTTGTCTTTTTTATCCTTTAAAATTTTATTCCAGTCCGGAGTTTTTTTGAAAAAGTAATATTCGTAAGGATTGAATCCGTATGAATAATAAGTCATGTCGGCTGTTGTACACCATCCTCCGAATCTCATTGGGTTTATTTCCACAGGAGTGATTTTGTTTTTACTGTCTTTTTTGAGTTCTGCATGAACAGGAAAATTTTTTATTTGTGCAAGATTTTCTGTTTTTTCAAGAAAAAGACCAAAGTCGTTTATATTTTCTTCTATTATTTCCTTTGAACTTATGTAAACCCTGTCGCTGACATCATCATCACCTGAAAAAAGATGTTTGTAAATTCCAAGAATTACAGGCTTTCCGTTGCTGTCAAAATAGGCATCAACTGCAAATTCATCTCCTGAAATTTCTTTTTCAGCTATAAAAGAGTCTGTTGCCATAACTTCAGGCGGATAAATATTTTCAAGGTTTTTAATTTCATTTTTCAGTTTGTTAATGACCTCTGTCCATTTTTCTTTATCTGAAACCTTATATACACCCATGCTGAAAAAACCTGTGGAAGGTTTTAATATAAGCGGGAATTCAAAGTCTGTAATATCTGTTTCAAAAAGCTCATTAAATTTTATTTCTCTGAAAAAATAGCCGGGATAATTTTTTTTTATGAGATTTCTGAATTTTACCTTGTTTTTAAAAATATCAATTTTTTTGCCCAGATCCGTAAAATCAAGGTTTTTATTAATCCAGCCTATGGAATTTTCTGAAGTTGTATAAATTGAAAAATCTTTGTTTTTTCTGATAAAATCCACAGCCTGTGAAGTTTTCAGGCTTTTGTTTTCAAAGTTAAAGCTTTTATCTTCAGATAGATCTGAAAAAGGGAAATTGTTTTTAATTATTGTTTCTTTTAAAAGATTTGAAACATATGGTTTATCAAGAAGTATCATTTATTTGCTCTTTCATATTTCAGTTCATAGTTAAAAGCCTTTATAAGGGAAAGGCAGAGTAAAAGCAAAATTACAGCAAATGGAAGTGCCGCTGCAATGGACATTTTCTGTAAAGCCTCAAGTCCTCCTGAAACAAGGAGAACAGATGCCACAAGAGACTGGGTTATTCCCCATGAAAGTTTTTTTGAAATGGAAGGATTAAAGTTTCCATTGGATGTCATCATGGCAAGAACAAATGTTGCAGAATCAGCAGAAGTTATAAAAAAAACAGCAAGAAGAAGAACTGCAAGAATTGTAAGCCCTAGTCCTAAAGGATAGTAATTGAAAAGTTTGAACAATACAATTGAAACGTCATTTACAGCTGTGGAGGCCAGATCTGCTCCAAGTTCTATCTGAAGATAAAGTGCCGCTCCTCCAAAAATTGAAAACCATACAAAGGTTAAAAGGGTTGGAACAAGAAGGAGTCCGAACACAAATTCCTTTATTGTTCTGCCCCTTGAGATGCTTGCCACAAAAAGTCCCACAAAAGGAGACCATGCAATCCACCAGGCCCAGTAAAAAACTGTCCATGACTTTGTCCATTCATATCCCTGAAAAGGATGCAGGTTAAGGCTCATTGAAACAAGTGATGACAGATAGTTTCCAAGTGTTGAAGTGAAAGTATTTAAAATATATGAGGTTGGCCCTGCAATAAACATGAATAAAATAAGGAGCATTAGAATTATTATATTTGTCTTGCTTAAAATCTGAATTCCTTTTGAAAGCCCTGTAATGCTTGACATGATAAAGAAAAAAGTGACAACTGCAATTATTAAAAGAGTATATCCTGTTTCCTGTGGAAGATTGAAAACTTCTGTAAGACCTGAGTGAATCTGCATTGCACCAAGTCCAAGGGAAGTTGAAATTCCAAAAATTGTTGCAAAAACTGCCAGAATATCAATTGTTTTTCCCGCAGGCCCAAATATTTTATCTCCCATAAGAGGATAAAAGCAGCTTGAAATAAGGGGCGCCATTCCCCTTCTGAAAGAAAAATATGCAATTCCAAGGCTCATGACAATATAAATTGCCCAGGGATGAAATCCCCAGTGAAAAAAAGAATGTTTCATTGCAAACATTGCTGCTTCACCAGACCTTGAATCTATATATCCCGGAGGATTGCTGAAATGATTGAGAGGTTCTGCAACTCCCCAGAAAATAAGGCCTATTCCCATTCCTGCGGCAAAAAGCATGCTGAACCATCCAAAATATGTGAACTGGGGTTTTTCATCGTCTTTTCCAAGCTTTATGTTTTTGTAAGGGCCAAGTCCCAGAAAAAGAGCAAAAACAAGAAAAATAAATGCAGACAAAAGATATCCCCATCCGCAGTTTTCAATTATCCATAAATGGATACGGGATGAAACAGAGTCGAGTTTTTCAGGAACAAAAAATCCTGCTGCAACAAGACTTAAAGTTATAATCAGTGAAATAATAAAAACGCTGTTATTTTTTAAATTCATAAATCTCTCTTTTTTATTGGGGAGGAATTATCAGTACGGAGCAGTATCTGTTTTGCGATACTGCTTCAGCTGAACTTCCAAGTATTGGGGAATAGGACGATGCGGAATCGTTTTTTCCAATTACAATAAGATCTGTGCCATGTTTTTTTGCAAATCTGACTATTTCTTTTCTCGCCTTTCCAACGCATGAAAACACTTCAATTTCTGAAAAAGAGCCGATACAGGAATTTTTTAGGTTTCCGAGCTTTTCCATTACCCTGACTTTTCTTGCTTTTTCAGTTTCAGGGTCAGGAGCTCTCTGGCCTGCATGAAGTATTAAAAGGTGGTCGAACATAAGTCCTGTGTCAGTTATATAGGAAAGAATTTTTGAGTCGGTTTTTTCAAAATCTGTTGGAAAAAGAAGTTTGTTTATCTTGTCAGCCTTTTTTCCTGAGGGTTTGAAAATAAAAACCGGAATTGTGGAAAGTCTTGTGACATCCTTTGAAATATTTCCAAATACAGCACGCTTCAAGGTATTCTTTTTTTTCCATAAAAAACAAATAAGTTCTGCTTTGGATGAAACAGCGGTTTTTATGATTTCTGAGGTTTCATCTCCGTTTTTCCATACAGTTTCAATGTTGAAATTATGTTTTTGAAAATCATCAATGTATGGTTTTATTTTTTCAAGTGATTTTGATTTGGAAGGGCCGATATTTAAAATAACAATATTTTTTATTTTAAAAACATTAAGATATTTTGCAAGCTTTTCAGCTTTTTTAAGGTTTT
>JBFWJK010000092.1:0-13164 GCA_050253255.1 Desulfobacteraceae bacterium
GTGCTTTTGCCTGTAATTTTTAAATCAGATAAGCTGCTAAACAGATTTTTAAAATTTGTAATTGTATTTTTTGTGTTTTACACGCTTCTTTTCATGGCCGGAGATTTTGCATCACAGGCTGTAAAAAATAATCATGGCGCAAGATTTTCTCTATCCTCAGGTTTCTGGATTTTCTCTGGGGGAGTCATTTTTTTTTATGTTTCACTTATTTCCAGTGAAAAAAAAATTTATCAAAGGGTGATTTTTCAGATAATTTCATTTTTACCTTTTTTTGTTTTTTCATATTACGGCTTTTTTTCAGATTTTGCTGTTGCAATTGAATTTGCCTTAAACTCTAAAAGATTTTTTGTGGAACTGAAAAATCATTTTTATATTTCATATGGTTCTGTATTTATGGGCTGCTGTGTGGGAATCCCCCTTGGAATTTATCTTTTCAGATCCGGTAAAAATGAAAAAAAAGTTTTTTATTTTTTAAATATTATTCAGACAATTCCGGGGATTGCATTTTTCACAATAATGATGGCACCTCTGGCATTTTTGAGCACAAGTTTTCTGTTTCTTCAAAAGGCCGGCATTTCAGGTGTTGGCACAGCTCCTGCCGTGATTGTTCTTTTTTTGTACTCCCTTCTTCCTGTTGTAAGAAATACTGTTGAGGGACTGAAAATTATTGACGGATCTGTAATTGAATCAGGCAGAGGCATGGGAATGAAAAGCTCTGAAATTTTTTTCAAAATCGAGCTTCCCTTAAGTCTGCCTGTTATTTTAAACGGAATAAGGGTTGCTCTTGTTCATTGCGTGGGAAGCACTGCAGTTGCAGCTCTTATTGGAGCAGGCGGACTTGGTGTTTTTATTTTTCAGGGGATAGGCCAGGGAGCAGACGATCTTATCCTGCTTGGAACTTTTCCGCTCATAATCATGGCTGTTATAAGCGACAGACTTATGGAATTTTTAACACAAATCTCTAAACCCGGAGTTTTGGCAGATGATAGAAATTGATTCTGTAGTAAAAACATTTAACGGGAAAAAAGTTTTAAGAAATATTTCCCTTAAAATAGAAAAAAGTGAAATCTGTGTCCTTATCGGGCCTTCCGGGGCCGGTAAGACAACTCTTCTTAAAATGATAAATAAAATGGTTGTCCCGGATAATGGGGATATACGAATAAAAGGAATATCTGTAAAAGAAATTGAATCATACAGACTGAGAAGAAAAATCGGGTATGTAATTCAGGGGACAGGTCTTTTTCCCCACATGACAGTTCAGGAAAATATCAGAGTTGTTCCGGGACTTTTGAACTGGGATAAAAAAAGAATTGAAAAAAGGGTTTATGAACTTTTAGAGCTTTTAAGGATGGAGCCTGAGGTTTATCTTAAAAAATACCCGGGCGAACTTTCAGGGGGTGAGGCTCAAAGAGTCGGGATTGCAAGGGCCCTTGCAGCAGATCCTGAAATTATTTTAATGGATGAGCCGTTTGCATCCCTTGATCCGATTACAAGACAAAAACTCCAGTCCGAAATTTTAAGGGTTCAGAAAGTCCTTGATAAAACAATAGTTTTTGTAACCCATGATATTGAGGAAGCTTTAAAAATAGCATCAAAAACAGCACTTCTTAAAAACGGACAGTTAATCAGCTGTAAAAGTCCTTATGAGCTTTTGTCTGAAGATGACGACTTTATAAGTGAATTTTTAGGGTCGAACAAGTGGCTTTTCAGACTTTCCTTACTTAAGACCAAAGAGATTGTAAGGCCGTGCCGGCGTGTACTTTGTGAAACTGATCCTGTCCCTCCTGGCATGAACGGTTTTTTCTGGGTTGCAGATGAAAAAAAGCGGTTCATGGGATGGATAGATTTAAAAGACTGTAAAAACAGAGAAAATATTAAGGCTTTTGATCTAATGGTTAAAAACAGGGCTTTTACTGAAATCGTAAGGGATGATTCCTTGAAAAAAGCCCTTGGAATAATAATTGAAACAGGACTTTCAAAGCTTCCTGTTGTTGATTCTGCGGGAATTTTGACCGGAGAGATAACGGCTCTTGATATTTTAAGGTCTGACCTTAAATCAGGCGATGATTAAAATGAGACCTTGCATAATCGATAAAAGAGAAATTATCACAGGCATATTTATTCTTTCTGTAATAATCCTTTCCCTGATAAAAGTTTTTTCTGGAAGTGTTTTAAATAATTATCTGTATTTACGCACTTCAACAATAAAGCTTGTTTTTGATCATCTCATTCTTGTGGTTTTTTCTTCTGCAGTTTCAGGAGCTTCAGGTTTTATCTGCGGTGTTTTGTTTACAAGAAAAAAATTTAAAAGTTTTCTTCCGGCAGTAAATGCATTTTCATCTGCTGCACAGACATTTCCTCCAATAGCTGTACTTGCTCTTTGTGTTCCAATACTTGGATTCGGAGCAGAGCCTGTAATTGCAGCTCTTGTTATTTACGGTTTTTTCCCTGTGCTGAGAAGTACTGTTTCAGGGCTTGAGTCAGTGGGAGAAGATATAACCGGGACTGCAAAGGCAATGGGAATGAAAAATATTCAGATTTTATTAAAAATTGAAATACCGCTCTCAGCAGGTGTAATAATCGGCGGATTGAGAATTTGTGCAGTTATCGGAACAGGAACGGCAGCCCTTGGTGCTGTGGTTGGAGCAGGCGGGCTTGGTGTTCCTGTGATTTCAGGACTTATGAACGAAAATTACTTCCACGTTCTTCACGGCGGAATTCTTGCAGCTTTTCTGGCTGTAATTATTGATTCTTATCTTGAAAAATTTCAGATTTATCTTAAAAAAGAGTGCTGATTCATGCGTGGATATGATCCCGCATGAATCTGTCTGCTTAAAGGATTGTTTTTACTACTTCTTCAATAATATCGCTGTCAATTTCTGACAGAGCATCCATCTGCTTTATCTGGTTTATATCACTTGTGCCGTTGATATTGGTTATATATTCTTCACAGGTTGCACCGTGGAAAGAACGGTTAAGGTCAACCATCATTCCAATTACAGTAAGTTCCCCTGCATTTACAAGCTCACGATATCTTTGAACGGCATATCTTACCTGATAATCGACATTGATTTCAGTGTATCTTTCATATGCAATCGGATCTTCATCTGTTTTATATCTTTTTTCCATGGTCTGAAGGCCTTCTTTTAAAAGGCTCAGTTCTCTGCATATCCCAAGTGTGTCGCCGGAAAAATCGGTTAAGGACATTCTTACAGCCGAACAGCAGGTGTGGCCAAGAATTACAAGTACAGGAGTACGAAGTTTCAATACCCCGAAATCAACTGAGCCTTCGGCTGTTCTTATCTGATTTCCGACATTTCTTATGCTGAAGACATGGTTTATGGTGTTTGGTGCAAAAAGACCTGTTGCAGCAATTCTTGAGTCAGAACAGGTTACAAGGGTAATTTTTGGAGTCTGTTTTTCAAGAAGAGGATTGTAAATTTGAGAGAGATCATTTTTTATATATTTCTGGTTGTTAAGAACAAGCTCTTTAACTATCCTTGAAATCATTAACAAATCTTCCTTATTTTAATGGTTTGCATAAAAGTTTTTTTGAGCATGAGTGTACTTAAATCAGTATCTGCAGCTGTTTGCACAGTTCTGTGCAGAAAGATGCAGATATGGTGATTAAATATTAAAATTTGTTAAATTTGGAATTATTGATTTTTTAAGGATGAATTTTGAACATGGAGAAAAAGAGAAGCGAATTGTTTAAAGTTGAGCAATGAGAGAAGAAAGCCGATTCAGATGTTTTTTTAATTTTAAAGAACTTTAAGTTTTCGCTCAATTCATGTTTAATGTTTTTTTGATAACAGAAAAAATTTTTTTTTGAAAGGAAAACCGGTTTCATAAACGGTGTCATTTGTTTATCTGGTGCTATAACTATTTGTAATAAAAATTAAAAACAGTGTTCATCTTATTCATTGTCAAGAAAGATTGACACGGGATATAAGAACCATATAAAAAGAAATCTGTTTATAAAAAATATACAATTGTGAGGCAGAATGAAATTATCGGCATTTGGTAAAAAATTTACATCTGAGAGCGGAATTTTAAAGTTGATGGATGATCTGGGAAATGCGCTTGCAGGTGATAAAGATATGATAATGATGGGCGGAGGAAATCCGGGACATGTTCCGCAAATTGAAGACGCACTTAAAAAAAGACTTGAAAAAATTGTTGCAGATCATGATCAGTTCAGAAGACTGACAGGAATTTACGATCCGCCCCAGGGAGAAAAGGAGTTTGTAAAAGAGCTTGCTTTAATGCTCAACAAAGAGTTTTCCTGGAACCTCACAGAAAAAAATATTGCCCTTACAAACGGAAGCCAGTCTTCATTTTTTCTTCTGTTCAATATGTTTGCAGGCCATATGGAAGACAATACAAAAAAGAAAATTCTTCTTCCTCTTGCACCTGAATACATTGGATATGCAGATGCGGGACTGTGCGATGATTTCTTTGTTTCCTTCAAGCCGAAAATTGACTTTCTGGAAAACAGAACTTTTAAATACAGAGTGGATTTTGATTCACTTGAAATTACAGATGAAGTGGGTGCTATTTGTGTTTCAAGGCCTACCAATCCTACAGGGAATGTGATTACAGACGAGGAAGTTAAAAAACTCTGCGAGCTTGCACAAAAACACGATATTCCCTTTATTCTGGATAATGCTTACGGAACCCCCTTCCCGGACATTATTTTTACTGAGGCAAAACCTTTTTTTGAAAAAAATATGATTTTGTGCATGAGCCTTTCAAAGTTCGGTCTTCCCGCAGCAAGAACAGGAATTATTATTGCAGACGAAAAAATCATAAAAGCTGTTTCAGGAATAAATGCAATTGTAAACCTTGCTCCTGGTTCATTTGGTCCCATGATGGCTCTTGATATGATTAAAAATAATGAAATAAATTCATTTTCTTCTAATGTAATAAAGCCCTATTATCATAATAAGGCAAAAGCTGCTGTTGAGCTTTTTCATCAGGAGCTTGAAGGAACAAATTATTATATCCATAAACCTGAAGGTGCTATCTTTTTATGGCTGTGGTTCAAGGATTTAAAAATCACTACATATGAGCTTTATGAAAGATTAAAGGAAAGAGGAGTAATTGTTGTTCCAGGGAAGTATTTTTTCCCGGGAATTGATGATCACTCATGGATCCACAGAAATGAATGTATAAGGGTCACATATTCACAGGAAGTTGAAAAAGTAAAAAAAGGAATAAAAATTATTGGAGAAGAAGTTAAAAAAGGGTATTGTTGACTTTAATTCATTTCAACTTCCGACCTTGCCTGAGTTTTTTAAAGGTCCTTTCTTTAACGTCAGGAGCCGATGAATAATATTCAAACTTTAAAAGCAAAGCTCGATTATTACAGGAACAGCGCAAAACAGACCAGGGCTGTATTTACAGAAGTCTTTGAGTACAGCCATTCTGTGATGATTATTGTTGATCCTGAATCCGGCGATATTATTGATGCGAACATTACAGCCTGCGAGTATTACGGTTATTCAAAAGATCAGATGAAGTCCATGAAAATATTTTCTATAAACATCTGGACTCCTGAGCAGATAAAATCCGAAATGGAAAAAGCCAAAAAAGAAGAGAGGCGTTATTTTCTTTTTCAGCACAGACTTTCTTCGGGTGAAATAAGAGATGTTGAGGTCTACTCTGGACCCATGCCTCTGGATGGTAAAAATTATCTTTTTTCAATTATTCACGATGTCACTGAGAGGCTTAAAGTTGAACGTGAAAAAGAAGAACTCATAATAAAACTTGAAAATGCCCTGAAGGAGATCAGATCTCTTAAGGGAATTATTCCTCTGTGCTCCTGCTGTAAAAAAATAAGGGATGATAAAGGATACTGGACTCAGCTTGAAGAATATCTTCTGGAACATTCAGATGCCGAAGTAAGTCACGGGCTTTGTCCAGACTGCATGAAAAGGCTTTATCCCGATTTTTTATAATTTTTCTGCAATTTTTTTTCGCATAAGTCCCTGGTAATCTTCAAAGCAGTTAACATTAAAAAAAGACTCAAGCAAAGGATCAGCCAGTCTCAGTTTTTCATAGGAAACTTTTTTTACCCTTACAAGCTCAAAAAGCCTGTCAACCTTTACCTCGTCTTTTAAAAGCAGAGCTTCAATAAAAGGAATGCATTTTTTTGAATAGACTGAACAAAGAGGCTGAAAAAAACTCCCTTCACTTGGAGTGACTGCATCATATTGATTTTCAGTCTGGCTTATTATTTCAGCGATAAGTTCTTTTTTTAAAAAAGGTATGTCACAGGCAGCAACAAATCCAAAGTCTGTTTCAATATTTGAAAGACCTGAGTGTATTCCAGAAAGGGGAGTGCTTTTTTTTATTATATCTTTATATACTTTTATTCCTGATTTCTGAAACAGTTCCGGCTCATTTGAAATTATTATTAATTCAATGCCAAGTTCTTTGAATCTTGAGGAGATTAAGTCTAAAAAAGTTTTTCCCTCAATTTCAAGAAAAGCCTTGTTTTGGCCGTTCATTCTTTTGTTTCTGCCGCCGCAGAGTATTATCCCTGTAATATTTTCTTTCATTTTATCATTGATTTTTCAGTTTAATTTCTTAAAGGTAGTTCATATATGAAATATAATTAATTTTAAAGTTAAAATATACATTAAATAAGGACTATATATGGATAACTGGAAAAAAACATCTTGTGTTTTGTGCGCACAGAACTGCGGTCTGAAAGTTCTGGTGGAAAATAATACAATAGTAAAAGTTGCTCCTGATAAGGACAATCCAAGGAGCAAAGGCTATGTCTGTAGAAAAGGACTTAATATTGCAAACCATCAGCACCATGAGGACAGGCTTACGCACCCCTTGAAAAAAACTGAAAACGGATTTGTGAAAATATCATGGGAACAGGCCTTTGAAGAAATAGGCAAAAAATTAAAAAATATTGTTGATGAGTACGGGCCTAAATCCTTTGCATATATGGGAGGAGGAGGCCAGGGATGTCACTTTGAAGCTGCATTCGGCGTAAATCTTATGAGAGGGCTTGGATCAAAATATCATTACAATGCACTGGCACAGGAACTGACCGGATATTTCTGGGGTTGCGGGAGAATGTTCGGGCGGCAGAACAGGTTTGCCATTCCCGATGAAATGTCTTCTGACATGATACTTGGAATAGGCTGGAACGGAATGACTTCCCATCAGATGCCAAGGGCTCCGATCGTTTTAAAGGAATTTTCATCAGGTCCGGACAAATTTCTGGCAATAATTGATCCAAGGGTGTCAGATACTGCAAAGATTGCTGATCTTCATCTTCCAATACGTCCGGGAACAGATGCACTTCTTGCAAGGGCAATGATATCAATAATTTTGAGTGAAGGGCTGGAAAACCGTGAATACCTTGAGCAGTTTACTGAAGGTTTTGAAAAAATAAAACCATGGTTTGAAAATTTTGATTACAAAGCTGCAGTAAAAGTCTGCGGCCTTGAATATGACGATGTTTACAGGCTCTGCAAAGAGCTTTCAACAAGAAAATGGTGTATGCACTTTGATCTTGGGGTTTATATGAACCGCCACAGTACAATGGCATCTTATCTGTATATGCTTCTTGCAGCAGTCTGCGGAAGATGCTGTGTAAAAGGGGGAAATGTAATTCCCGGAACAATTGTTCCTCTTGGTTCCCATACAGATGAAAGAGATGAAAATACCTGGAGAACGGTTGAAACAGATTTTCCTGCAATTTCCGGTGCTTTCCCTCCAAATGTAATGCCTGAGGAAATTCTGTCTGATAAACCCGAAAGGCTGAGAGCCGTTGTTATTTCATCTTCAAATCCTTTAAGATCTTATGCTGATACCACAGCCTATGAAAGGGCCTTTGAAAAACTTGATCTTCTTGTAACAATTGAAATTGCCATGACTGAAACAGCAGAACTTTCAGATTATGTTCTTCCTGCAAAAACAGGATATGAATCAAATGACGGTACTTTTTTCCCCTGGAATTTTCCTGAAGTTTATTTTCAGATGAGAAGGCCTGTTGTTGAGGCAGTTGGTGAACAAAAAGAATCAGGCGAAATTTTAACAGGAATTGCTGAAAAAGCAGGAATTGTTCCCCAAATTCCGGACTACCTTTATGAAGCCGCAAAAAAAGACAGACTTACATACATGACAGCACTTTTTTCCTATGTGTCTAAAAACAAAAGTGCGGCAAAAAAAATGCCTTTTATTATAGCAAAAACTCTTGGCAAAGAGCTTGGTTCAGGAAATCTTGCTGCAATGTGGGGGGTAATGCTCGGTGCAACAAAGGACGTGAGAAAAAATGCTCAAAGAGCAGGTTTTAAACTTCAACCCATGTGGAAAACAGCTCTTTCGCCTTCAAGAGTTTTTAAGGCAGTGACCGGAATGATAAAATACAGATCAATAGCTCCTGCAGCCATCCTGACTCCAGAGATCGCTCAGTCTGAACTCATGTTTGAAAAGGTTATGGAAAATCCCCAGGGCCTATGGATAGGTGTTGAAGATGAAGCTGATAATTTTTTAAAGATAAAGACCAAAAGCAGAAAAATTGAGCTCTACATTGAAGAGATGGAAGAATGGATTAAGGAAATTGAGCCTGAACTGGAAGAAAAGGAACTTTCGAAAAATGATAAGTATCCTTTTATTTTAATGGCGGGGCGTCATATTCCTGAAAATGCAAATACTCTGATGAGAAAGCCTGACTGGAACAAAGGAAGAAGAGCATGCACCCTTGCACTGAATCCTGAGGACGCAAAGAATTTAAACATTGAAGACAAGGAAATTGTACGGATTTCAACTGAAGCGGGAAGCGCTGAAATTGAAGCTGAAATTACAGACGATACAAGAAGGGGGCAGGTTATTATTCCCCATGGATTCGGCCTTAAATACAAGGGAAAAGAGCATGGTGTAAATGTAAACAGACTTACAAAAAATACTCACAGAGACAGACTTGCGGCAACTCCTTTACACAGGTTTGTAAGGGCATCAATTGAAAAAATTTAAGGGCTTTGGATTATGAAAATAAGAAATTTCACTGTTGATGAATATATAGATGAAGTAAAAAAATTCCACGGTCATCTTGCTCCTGGAATGCTCTGCGGAGGATTTATGGTGGAACTTGCTTTAAAAAGTCTTCCTGAAAACGGCTTTTATGATGTTATCTGCGAGACAAAGGCCTGTCTTCCTGATGCTGTTCAGATTTTAACTCCGTGCACAATTGGAAACGGGTGGCTTAAGATTTTTGCCACTGGAAGATTTTCCATGATTTTTTATGATAAATATTCAGGTTATGGAATACGGGTCTGTCTTGATCAGGAAAAGCTTTTGAACTGGCCGGAATTTAAAATCTGGGCAAACAAGGAAAAACCAAAGAAAGAGCAGAATACTCCAAAAATTTTTGAAGAAATCATAAATGCAGGAATTTCAGCATATAAAATTGAAAAAGTGTTTGTGGATCTTGAAAAATTTAAAAAAGAAAAAGGAAAGATAAAAATTTGTCTTTCATGTAAGGAAAGTTTCAGAACCAGAGATAATTCAAGTCTTTGTGATGCCTGTAGCGGAAAACTTCCTGTAAAAGCTTTGGAAGAAAATTATGATTTTATTGAAAAAATAAGTGTTGATGAAAGTGCAGGAAAAAAAGCTCTTCACGATATGACAAGGATTGTTAAATCGTCTTATAAAGGGCCGGCAATTTTAAAAGATGAGATCATAGAAAATGAAAATTTCAATCTTTTAAAAAAAATGGGTAAAAATTCTGTTTATGTAAAAAACGGGGAAGTCCCGGACGATTTTTTACATGAAGATGAAGCTGTTAAATTGTTTGCCGGAAATTTATCAGGGAAAAACACTTTTTACTCAGATGAGCCAAGGGAAGGAAAAATTAATATAAAATCCCAGGTAAAAGGAGTTCTTGTTTACGATGAAGAACTTTTGAAAAGTTTCAATTCCTGTGATGATGTGATGTGTGCCGCCAAAAAATGCTTTTCAACTGTAAATGAAAATGAGGTTTTTGCAGGAACAAGGGCTATACCTCTTTATATAAAAAAGGAAAAGGCTTTAAATGCCCTGAAAGTCATTGAAAATTCATTTATGTTCAGAGTTTATCCATTTGTGAGAAAAAATATCGGGATAATAGTTACTGGTACCGAAGTATTCAATAAAAAAATAAAGGATGCCTTTATTCCGGTAATGAAGGAAAAACTCAGGGAGTTTGATCTGGAATCAGTTTATGAAAATATTGTTCCTGATGAAATTGAGCATATTGAAAAAGCTGTAAGCGATGCTCTTGAAGCCGGATGTGAGATAATAATAATCACAGGCGGGCTTTCTGTTGATCCAGATGATCTTACAAGAAAAGGCCTTAAAAAAGCAGGCCTTAAAAATGAAATTTACGGAGCTCCTGTTCTTCCCGGTGCAATGACAATAACAGGTGAAATAGGTCGGGCAAAGGTTATTGGTGTTCCTGCAGGAGGGATTTATTTTGAAAAAACTGCATTTGATCTTGTTTTTCCAAGACTTCTTGCAGATTTGACAATAACCAGAAGTGATATTGCATCCCTTGGAGCAGGGGGATTTCTGGATATATAAATTAAAACTGAATACTGAAAAATCCAAAAGCCTGGATTGGCTGAAAACCGGAATTTTTCGTTAAGCATCCGGGTCAGTCTTTTTTCAGTAAGATAAAGGGGGGAGTATGGCATCAGCTGTGAAATTCCGTATCTGTCCATTGTGCGAGGCAGGATGCGGCCTTAAGATTCATGTTGAAGACGAAAACGTTTTAAAGGTAAGGGGAGATGAAAATTATCCGCCCTCAAAAGGATATATGTGTCCAAAAGGTGCGGCATTAAAAGATCTTCATAATGATCCTGATCTTGTAAGAACTCCTTTGATAAAAGAAAACAACACCTTTAGAAAAGCAGCATGGGATGAGGCTTTTTCGTTAATTGAGGAAAAGTTTTCATATCTGAGAAATACATACGGAAACGATAGTATAGGTGCATATCTTGGAAATCCAAACACCCATACCATGGCCGGAGGACTTTTTCTTTCCCCGCTTTTAAAAAGCCTGAAATCTAAAAACCTTTTTACTGCCTCAACTGTAGACCAGATGCCAAAGCTTTCTGCATGCGGATTTATGTTTGGTCATCCAATGAGAGTTCCTGTACCGGATGTTGATAATACTGATCTTTTTGTAATTTTTGGAGCGAATCCCTTTGTATCAAACGGAAGTCTCATGTCTGCTCCTGACATGAAAACAAGAATAAAAAAATTAAAACAAAGGGGCGGCAAACTTATAGTTGTTGACCCCATGAAAACCAAAACAGCAAAAGAAGCAGACCTTCATATCCCAATAAATCCGGGAAGTGATGTCTGGCTTTTGTTTGCAATTGTCCATATTTTTTTCAGAGACAATATGATTTCCTTAAATCAGGAAACGGATTTAATAAAAAACTATGAAAGGCTTGAAAAGGAAGCCTTGAATTTTTCTCCTGAAAAAGCCTCGAAAATCTGCGGAGTTGATGTTTCTCAAATAGAAGAACTTGCAGAACTTATTTATAAAACACAAAAGTGTGCAGTATATGGAAGAATGGGTACATGTACTGTAAAATACGGCACTGCCACTTCATGGCTTATTGATGTTGTAAATATTCTTGCGGGAAATTTTGACAGAAAAGGAGGCGTGCTCTTTCCAAAACCTGCTCATATTCCTGATGGAAGCCTTCCAAAAAAAGGTTTTAAAATAAACAGATTCAGGTCAAGGGTTTCTTCCAAAGGCGAGGTGATGGGCGAGCTTCCAGCGTCTGTTATGGCTGAAGAAATGGAAACAGAAGGTGAAGGGAAAATAAGAGGCTTTATAACTGTTGCAGGAAATCCTGTTATTGCTGTTCCAGAAAGCGAAAGACTTGACAGGGCAATGGCAGGTCTCGATTTTATGGTTTCAGTTGATTATTATATAAATGAATCAACAAGGCATGCTGATGTTATTCTTCCTCCGGCATCCCCTTTTTGCCACAGTCATTATGATTTCTTTTTTCACGGGCTTGCAATCAGAAACTTTGCATCATTTTCAGAACCTGTTTTTGAAAAAAAGGAAAATGAAAAAGACAAATGGGAAATTCTTGCAAAACTTATCTTAATATTAAGAGGTAAGGGAAAAGACGCAGATCCTCTTGATTTTGAATATGAAATGCTTTCATCAATAGCCTCACAGGTTATTAAAGGGCTTGGCGGGGAAGAAAAATCAGGCGTAACAAAAGATAGCCTTATTTCAATGCTAAATGGCAGAAAAGGACCTGAAAGAGTTCTTGATTTTCTATTAAGAATCGGACCATACGGTGATAATTTCGGATTTAAGCCTGATGGAATTAATCTTAATAAAATAATTGAAAACAATAATTATACAGATCTTGGGGATTTAAATCCATGGGCCAAAAAAGCTCTTTTAACTCCTGACTCCAGAATAGACATTTACCCTGACGAAATTGAGAAAAGTGTGTCTTACTTAAAGGAGAGCTTTACTGAAAACAGGGAAAACGGTTTTCTTCTTATTGGGAGGAGGTATCTCAGAACCAATAATTCATGGATGCATAATATAGAGGCTCTTTCAAAAAACAATCCCTGTACAATGTATATGAACCCGGAAGATGCAAAAACGCTTGATTTTAGAGATATGGATACAGCCGTTGTTTCTACTTTGGAATCGAAGATTAAAATTCCGGTTGAAATAAACCCTGATATAAAAAAAGGTGTTGTTTCAATTCCCCATGGGTTTGGCCATGATCTTGAAGGCATGGATATGAAGGTAGCTTCAAGAAATGCCGGAGTAAACGTAAACAGGATAATTCCTCTTGAAATCGATCCTATATCAGCCACTGCAGTATTAAACGGAGTAAGCGTAAAAATAGAAAAAATCTGAGGCCCAGTTTTTTTAAGGTTTTGACTGGGAATGAAAGTTCTCATAAAAACCTTAAAAAAATTTAATTCATAACAAACTGAATTTTAATTGTTTTTTAATTTATGGATTTTTATTTGAAAAAAAATGAAATAAAGTGTTTGACAAAGGAAAGGTAAAAGGGCTATAAGCGTCTTCGTTCCTGAGGCACGGAAAACAAAGAGCTTCAGGAATTGATCTTTAAGAGAAAAAGAAAAATCAGACAAAGCACTTAA
>JBFWJK010000093.1:0-12988 GCA_050253255.1 Desulfobacteraceae bacterium
TGTGTATATCGAATATGCAATCTCAGAGCAGATTTCCACTCCGAGGTCTTTAATGATTCTGTATACAATCTCTGCTGTTGCACTGGCTTTGGGTTCAATTATTCTGAAAGTTCCGAAGTTGCTGTTTGTTCTGTGATGATCGATATTTATAATCTCAGGTATGCTTTTGAGGATTTTTTTGCATTTTCCTGTTCTTCCTGTCTCACTGCAGTCAAGAATAACTGCAGTGTCGAATTTTGAATAATCAGGAACGCTTCTGTTGATTTTTTCTATTCCCGGAAGAAAGGAAAAAATTTTAGGTATACAGCTTTCATTGTAGAGGTATATGTTCTTTCCTTTTTTTTCAAGAGCCTTACCCATTGCAATCATTGAGCCTATGGCATCGCCGTCAGGGTGCAGATGACTGGTTATGAGAATGTTGGAGCTGTTATCAAGAATTGCCTTCACCATTTTCAGACCGATTTTCTGTTTCCTTGAGAGATTTTAGAAGATCCTCCATTCTTTGTCCGCTGTCCAGAACGCTGTCATAGTAGAATTTGAGCTCAGGAGTATATCTTAACTTCAGTTCTGTTCCGATTTTTTTCTTGAAAAATCCTTTTGCGCTTTTAAAGCCGCTCATAGCTTCCTTTATTCTTTTTTCCCCAGTGCCGGTTACTGCAAAATATATGTAGGCGCAGGAAAGGTCTCCGTTCATTTTTACATCTGTTATACTTACCCCTGAAAGCCTGGGATCCTTTGTTTTTTTAATAAGAACTTCCGATACAATTGCCTGAATCTGGGTTCCTATACGTGCTGAACGCGGGTAATCCTTGTTCATTAAATCTCCTTTATCCCAAAGTAGGCTTTATTTCTTCCATCATGTAACATTCTATGGTGTCGCCTTCTTTAATGTCGTTGAACTTTTCTATTCCGATTCCGCATTCATATCCTTCGTTGACTTCCCTTACATCGTCTTTGTAGCGCTTAAGTGAAGACATCTGGCCGTCAAATATTATTACGCCGTCTCTTAAAATTCTTGTATTTTTGCCTCGCTTCATCATTCCGTTGGTTACAAAGCATCCTGCAACTTTTCCGATTTTCGGAACAGAGAACACAGCTCTTACTTCAGCAGTTCCAAGAATTACTTCCTTATATGTGGAATCCATAAGTCCTACCATTGCGTTCTCTATATCCTTGATTGCGTCATAGATTACATTGTAGAACTTCATGTCAATATTTTCTTCTTCAGCAAGCTCCCTTACCTTTGGAGCCGGACGAACGTTGAAACCGAGAATGATTGCGTCTGAAACAGCAGCAAGGCTTATATCAGATTCACTTACAGTACCTGTAGCTGCATGAACAATTTTTATTTTGACTTCATCTGTTGAAAGTTTTCCAAGGGCTTCCTTTAAAGCTTCAATAGAACCCTGAACGTCAGCTTTTAAGATAAGGTTCAGATCCTTGACAGCTTTATGCTCAATTTTTTCGAAAAGACCTTCAAGACTCATTCTTGATGATTTTGCAAGTTCCTTTGATCTCTGTTTTGCTGCTCTGTGTTCACCTACCTGCTTTGCGTCTTTTTCATCCTTGAGAGCGAGAAGCTCATCACCAGCCTCAGGAACACCGTTGAGTCCAAGTATTTCCACTGGAATACTCGGGCCCGCAGATTCAATTTTTTCGCCCTGATCATTAAACATGGCTCTTATCTTACCGTAGTGAGTACCGCATACAACTGCATCTCCCTGCTTGAGAGTCCCTTCCTGGACAAGAACCGAAGCAACCGGGCCTCTTCCTGTATCAAGTCTTGCCTCAATTACATGGCCTTTTGCAAATTTGTCAGGATCAGCTTTTAGATCAAGTATTTCAGACTGGAGAAGGATCATTTCAAGAAGTTCTTCTATACCTATTTTTTCCTTGGCTGAAACATTTACAAAAATTGTATCTCCACCCCAGTCTTCAGGAAGAATACCATGCTCTGAAAGTTCTCTTTTTACAACATCAGGTTCTGCGCCTGGCTTGTCGATTTTGTTTACTGCCACTACAATCGGAACGTGAGCTGCCTTTGCATGGTTTATAGCTTCAACTGTCTGAGGCATTACACCGTCGTCTGCGGCTACAACAAGAACTACTATGTCTGTAACTTTGGCTCCCCTTGACCTCATAGCGGTAAACGCCTCGTGGCCGGGAGTATCAAGAAATGCAATGTCACCGCTTTCTGTTGATACAATATATGCACCTATGTGCTGGGTTATTCCGCCTGCTTCTCCTTCTGCAACCCCTGTTTTTCTTATTACGTCAAGAAGAGAAGTCTTTCCGTGGTCAACATGGCCCATAACTGTTACAACAGGAGGGCGGGGAAGATTCTTCCCTTCATTGGAAGCTTCATGATGTACATTTATCAGAGTTTCCTCTTCAAAAGATGCCTTTTCAACTTCAAATCCGAATTCGCCTGCAACAAGTTCTGCTGTTTCATAGTCTATTGTCTGGTTGACCGTAGCCATTACTCCAAGACCCATGAGTTTTGCGATCATTTCATTGGCCTTTATACCCATTCTCTTGGCAAGGTCTGAGAGAACAATTGTTTCATCTACCTTGACCCTTCTTTTAATTGCCTTGGGAATAGTAATCTGAGTTTTCTGATGTACAGGCTTTTCAACTTCCTGGATTCTTCTTGTTTTTTTATTTTTCTTCGGTTTTTTAGAGAAAGCTGATTCATAAAGCTCATCACTTTCTACAACTTCTTTTTTCTTCGGCTTTCTTTTCTTTTTCTTCGGCTTTTTAGCTTCTTCACTGTTGTTTCTGCCCTTGTTGAGCTTGTCAGCTCTTTCTTTTTCGTCATCATCTTCAGAAATGATTTCAGGGCTTATTTCAGGAGGAGTTATGTCCTTGAATATTTCATCTTTATCTATTTTGATCTTTTCTTTTCTGCTTTTATCAGTTTTTTTAAGCTCTTCGGTCTGTTTTGACGCAGTCTTAGCTTCTTCAGCCTGAGCACCGGTATTTTCTGAGGACTCTTGAACAGGCTTATCAGTCTCTTTTGACTTTTCTTCCTTTAAAACCTTTTCAGGTTCAGGAGCTTTTTCAGGTTCTTTTTTGACAGGAGGAGGCTCAGGTCTGAAAATAATTTTTGCTCCGCCTTTATTTTTTTTCTTTTTGTTTTGTGTTTTTGTGCCGGCTTGAGACTCTTTCTTTTCTGAAGAAGACACTTCTTTTTCCATTGTTTTTTCAGGAGCTGATTTTTCGGGCATGGCTTTCTTTTCTATTTTATCTTCGTCTTTTGCAGCTGAATCATCCTCTTGGACTGTTTCTTCAGCGGGTTCTGTTTTTTCTTTTTTCAATTCAGCTGCATCGGAATCAGGAACTTTATTTTCAATAGTTTCTTCAAAGTCCTGGGCTTCTTCTGCCTGTGCCTCATCTGAACTTTCCTGAATACTGTCAGCTGTATTTGATTTTTTATTTCTTTTCCGTCTTCTTATAACAGTAGGCTTAACTCGTTTTTCTTCAGATTCATTGGGTTTTCCGAGGATTCTGGTTTTGATTTTTTCTATTGATTCGGAGTCAAGGGAACTCATGTGGCTTTTGACGTCTATGTCACCCATCTTTATTATTTTATCAAGAAGGGCCTTGTTGGTCATGTTCAATTCTTTTGCAAGTTCGTATACTCTGATGCTCATCCATCCCCCTTTTTAAGCCCTGTATATCTGTTTCTTCAGAAAAACTAATAAAATATTTCTTAAAATTATAACATTAAATATCAAAAAAATATTTGTACGGGCACTGGTAAAACAAGTATTTTAAGCATGAAAAAATTCTTTGCTTAACTTTTAATCAAATTTAAATCCGGACTTAATAAATTATTTGTCTTCAACATCTTTTGCCGGAATGTCTTCTTCCATATCTTCATCATCTTCAATTTCATCTGCTTCTTCAGTCAGATCTTCTGAAGCTGAGTTTTTATCCATTTGCGACGCTGCATCAATTATCACCTGAGCTTCTTCTTCATTTATTCCTTCAAGCTGTGACAGTTCTGCAGCACTTATGTCCTTAATTTCCTCAGGAGAGCTGTATCCGCCTGAGTAAAGTTTTTCCGCAAGTTCAAGTCCGATTCCAGGTATTCCCATCAGGGAATCATAGCCTTCCTTCATTGCAAGAGAGTATGCGGCTTCGCTTTTTACGTCAAGGTGCCATCCTGTAAGTCTTGCGGCAAGCCTTACGTTCTGTCCGCTTTTACCTATGGCTATGGAGAGAAATTCATCCGGGACTATCACTTCCATTGATTTATTGTCTTCGTCTATAACAACCCTTGTGATTTCTGCCGGAGCAAGAGAGTTGCATACAAACCTTGCTGTATCAGGGTTCCAGAGAACAATGTCAATTTTTTCTCCTCTGAGCTCCTGGACAACAGTCTGAACCCTGCTTCCTTTAACACCGACGCACGAACCAACCGGATCAACATTAGATTCAGATGATGACACTGCAATTTTAGCTCTTACACCCGGTTCTCTTGCGGCGGAGTGAATTTTTACAACACCTTCACTGATTTCAGGCACCTCTGTTTTGAAGAGGTTTATAAGGAAATCAGGATGGGTTCTTGTCAGAACAATCTGAGGCCCTCTGCTTTCGTGAAGAACCTTCATTATATTGGCTCTTATCCTGTCGCCCCTTCTGTATGTCTCGTTTTTTATCTGTTCTCTTGCAGGAAGAACTGCTTCTGCCTGTCCAAGGTTGACAATTATGTCGTCCCGGTCAAACCTCTGGACAATACCGTTTATTATTTCACCTTCCCTGTCTATGAAGTTGTCATAAACGGCATTTCTTTCAGCATCTCTCAGCTTCTGGATTATTACCTGCTTTGCAGACTGTGCGGCTATTCTTCCAAAGCTAGTTGTATCAAGCTTTATTCCGAGGCTGTCTCCGATTTCGCATTCAGGATCGAGTTCACGGCCTTCTTTGAGAGTAATTTCAAGTTCGGGATCTTCCACTTCTTCAACAACATCCTTGAATTGAAAAACTTCTATATCGCCTGATTTTTCATTGTATGCCACTTCAATTTCAACATCAGGGCCAAGTTTTTTCTTGGCTGCCGAAACAAGAGCCTCCTCAAGTGCCTTGATAAGAATCCCCATGGGAATGTTTTTGTCTCTTCCAATCTGTTCAATTACTCTTTTTATATCGCTGAAGACCATTTGTGTATTCTCCAAATTTATATTTCAGGGTTAAGCCTGGCTGATTTGATTTTGTCAAACGGAATTTCAACTTCTCCGTTTTCAAGTTCTATTACTGTAAATTTATCATCCGATTCCTTAATGATTCCTTTAAAGTTTTTTCTGTCAGAATCAGCCTCCAGAGGCTCAAAAATTTTAATCTGAACTTTTTTACCCCTGAATCTCAAAAAATCATCAGGCTTGACAAGAGGTCTGTCAATACCCGGAGATGAAACCTCAAGACTGTATTTGCCGGGAATATCAAGTTTTACATCGAAAAGATCGCTCAGCTCCCTGCTGGTTTTTGCACAGTCATCAATTGTGACTCCCCCGTCTCTGTCAATATATACTCTTAAAATTCTCATGCCCGAACTTACTGCAAATTCAGCATGGACAAATTCAAGGCCCTGTGATTCACATACAGGAACTGCAAGGCTGCCGATTTTGTTTATGAGGTCTGATGTTTCTTTTGATGAGTTTTTACCCATCTTTAACTCCGTTAACTTTGTTGTTCCATAAAAAAATAAAACGGGTTTATGACCCGTTTTACAAAGGAGGCGTCATTAAAGACTGTTACAATTAAACTGTCCTTATATTCTTTTTCTCCTATAAAGTCAAGAGATTAATCCTGACCCGGAAATCTGATTTCAAAATTCTTTAAAAGACTTGAAGTGACCTTATCATGGACTTTATTTACCTGCTTGTCTTTTAAAGTTTCTTTTGAAGATCTGTAAGTGATTCTGAATGAAAGACTTTTTTCGTTTTCATTGACAGCATTCCCTTCGTAAACATCAAAAAGAACAATATTTTCTATTATCTCTTCATCGAGGCCTTTTACAAGACTGATGATTTTTCCTGCTTCTGTCTGCTTGGGAGTAATAGTTGTGATGTCTCTTGTAATAGCGGGGAACTTTGGAACATCTTTTGAAAGAGAAGAGTCTTTTTTGTTTTTCAGAACAGATTCAAGTGCTGCTGAAAATATAAAAACCTTCTGGTCTATGTCAAAATTTTTGAGAATCCTGGGCGCAGCTTCAAAAACTGAACCGGAAATCTCTGAATTGATTACAATATCAGCACATGCACCTGGTCTTGCATAGGGCGCTGATGTTTCTGATTTCTGAAATTCAGGCTCGATATTAAATTCCTGAAAAAAAGCTTCTGCAAAACCCTTCATATCAAAGAAATCTGCTTCAGGACTTTTGTCATCCCAGGCCGCAGTTCTTCTTTTTCCTGTTATTGCTGCAGTAATATATTCCTTTTGTACAGACTTGTTTATCTGATCATTGTCAGGGAAAAAAATCTGGCCGGTTTCAAAGATTCTAAGACTTGAAATCTGTCTTGAAATGTTTGAGGAGATATTGTCAAGAATTCCGGGGACAAGATCTGTTCTCATTACGGACTGATCTTCTGAAAGGGGGTTCAGGATTTTTACGGGTTCTTTATAGAATTCACCTGTAATTCCTGTTTTTTCCAGCAGATCATTTCCAATGAAGCTGTAGTTTATAACCTCGTTAAAACCAAGAGCCTTCATTGTTTCCTTGATTTCAAGTCTGATTGCGAAATCGCTTTTGTCTTCTTTTTCAAAAGATGAAGCGCCCGGAAAGGTTGTCGGGATTTTATTGTATCCGAATCTTCTGGCTACTTCCTCACTCAAGTCTTCGGGTCTTTCAATATCAACTCTGTAAGAGGGAACTTTTACAAGAAAATTTCCTTCGGTTTCAGTTTTTTCAAGGATAAATCCTACAGATTCAAGATATGATGCTGATTCCTCAGCGGAAAGATTTATGCCGAGTCTTCTGTTGCAGTCTGATACAGAAAAATGAATCTTTTTTTCTTCAAAAGGCTTTGTCTGTGTGTCAATATATCCTTCTGCAGTTTTTCCGTTTCCTAGTTCCTCAATCAGTTCTGCAGCTCTGTTTAGTGCTCTTTCAACCTGGCCTGGATCAACGCCTCTTTCAAATCTGTGGCTTGAATCTGTTGAAAGTCCGAGCTTTTTAGCTGACTTTCTTACGGAAGGCGGGAAAAAATATGCGCTTTCAAGAAGTACTCTTGTGGTTTTTTCAGTTATTTCTGAGTTTTCTCCGCCCATGATTCCTGCTGCTGCAACTTTTCTTTCACAGTCGCAGATCATGAGGATTTCAGAATCAAGTATTCTTTCTTTTCCGTCCAGGGCGATAAATTTTTCATTTTCCTGAGCACGCTGTACAATTATTTTTGAACCTTTGATTTCATCATAGTCAAAAGCGTGAAGCGGCTGTCCGGTTTCAAGCATGATGTAGTTTGTGATATCTACTATATTGTTTATGGGTCTTATTCCTGAGCTCAAAAGAATACTCTGCAGCCAGAAAGGAGATGGTGAAACTTTTACATCTTCTATGTATCTTGCGCAGTATTTAGGGCAGAGGTCAGGGTCTTTTACTTCAACGGAGGCTATTTTTGTTATATCACCGCTGTTCTTTCCGTCTGTGTACTTTTCAGCTGAAGGAACACAAAATTCAATCCCCTCGATTGCAGAAATCTCCCTTGCTATTCCTGTCAGGCTCAGGCAGTCTGCTCTGTTGGGAGTAAGGTCAACTTCAAGAACTGCACCGTCAAGTCCAAGTGCCTTTGTGAGCTGCTCTCCGGGGAGCAGGTCTCCGGGAAGGTCCATAATTCCTGAACCGTCTTCAGTTATGCCGAGTTCTTTTGCACTGCAAAGCATTCCCATTGATACTTCGCCTCTGATTTTGCTCTTCTTGAGCTTGATTCCTCCGGGAAGCTCGGTGCCGGGAAGTGCAACAGGTCCGACCATTCCTTCATAAACATTCGGTGCTCCGCATACAATCTGAAGATTTTCATCTCCGCCTGTATTAACCATGCAGATTCTCAGTTTGTCGGCATTGGGGTGTGGTGTTATTTTTTCAATTTTTCCTGTTATAACATCTTTAAGATAGTCAAATGGATAATCTATTGATTCGACTTCAAGCCCTGTCATTGTGAGAGCTTCTGCAAGCTCTTCAGGTGAGGATTTGAAGTCTGTGAATTTTTTAAGCCAGTTTAAACTTATTTTCATTTCTAGAACTGCTCCAGAAAACGGTAGTCATTTTCATAAAATTTTCTTAAATCATCTATTCCGTATTTCAGCATGGCAAGTCTTTCGACTCCCATTCCGAAGGCAAAACCGGAATATACACTAGTGTCGTAACCCACATTTTCAAAAACCGCAGGATGAACCATTCCTGATCCCAGAACCTCAAGCCAGCCTGTGTTTGAACAGATTCTGCATCCTGTTCCCCTGCACATAACGCATTTGATGTCAACTTCTGCGCTTGGTTCGGTGAAAGGGAAAAAACTCGGTCTGAAACGAAGAGATGTTTCCTTGTCAAAAAGATTGTGGATAAAGGATTCGAGAATACCTTTAAGATCTCCAAAACTTATGTTTTTATCCACGAGGAGCCCTTCTATCTGATGGAACATCGGGGTATGAGTCAGATCGGAATCGCATCTGTATACCTTGCCCGGTGCTATTATGCTTATGGGCGGTTCGTTTTTCTCCATATATCTTATCTGTATCGGAGATGTGTGTGTTCTGAGAACCACACTGTCAGAAACATAAAATGTATCCTGCATGTCCCTTGCCGGATGGTGTTTAGGTATATTGAGGGCTTCAAAATTATACCAGTCTGCTTCAATTTCCGGTCCTTCGGCAATCTGAAAGCCGAGCTTGAAAAAAATGGAACAGATTTCCTTTTGAATTTTTGTAATGGGATGCAGGGTGCCGGTTTTTGGTTTTCTTCCAGGGAGTGTTACATCTATATCGGCCGGTTTTGCCGCGAGGGCTTCCTCAATTGCTTCCAGCTTGTCGTTTATTTCTTTTTCAAGTCTGTTTTTTAAAAGGTTTGCCTTTTTTCCGGCTGTCGGTTTTTCCTCTGGAGGAAGGGAAGGAATGTTTCTTAAAAAAAGTGTAATTTTGCCTTTCCGGCCTAAATATTCAGTTTTTAAATCCTGGAGCTTTTCTTCTGAGTCAGCTCCTTTAAGGGCTTTTAATGCCTTTTCTTCAATTCCGTCAATACTTTCAGGTGCCAATTTTATCGCCTCGATTGTTAAAAAAATCCCGGCTTGATGCCGGGATAATCATGCTATAGACTTGCCGATGCCTTCTCAACAACAGCTGTGAAAGCTTTTGGATCTGAAATAGCAAGGTCAGCCAGCATTTTTCTGTCCAGTTCTATATCAGATTTTTTAAGTCCGTGAATAAGTTTGCTGTAATTAAGACCATTTAGTCTTGCAGCAGCATTTATTCTTATGTTCCACAGACGTCGGAAATTTCTTTTATTCTGGCGCCTGTCTCTGTATGCATAGGTCAAAGCCTTGTCTACAGCGTTTTTGGCAGTACGAAATAATTTGCTCCTGCCGCCTCTGAAGCCTTTTGCAAGTTTAAGAACTTTCTGTCTTCTTCTTCTTGCTTTAAAACCTCTTTTAATCCTCATCTTAAAATCTCCTTTAACTCAGCTGACATTATCTGTAAGGAAGAAGTTGTCTTAACTGTTTTTCGTTTGTTTTGTCTGCAATTTTACCCGCACGAAGTTTTCTTTTACGCTTTGCCGACTTCTTTGTAAGAATATGGCTTGAGTTAGCTTTACGTAACTTGAATTTACCGCTGCCTGTAACAGTAAATCTTTTTGCTGCGCCGCGGTTTGTTTTCATTTTAGGCATTTGAATCTCTCCTTGCGCTGAACCTGCTAAAAATCATAAATTTAAAAAAGGTGACATTTAAAATCCGCTAAATTTAAAATAAAAAATTACAGCGGACTTTTCTGTGTCACATATAATTTAATAAATATCAAAACAAAAAATAATACGGCAGAAATTGAGAAAAGACAATTTCCAGCTCGTTGTTATTGTAAATATAAAATAACTATTCTTTTTTCGGGGCCAAAACCATTATCATGGTTCTGCCTTCAAATTTCGGTCTTGTTTCAATGGATGCAATGTCTTCTGTTTCAGTAGCTATCCTTGCAAGAATATCTTTTCCCATTTCAGGTAATGTTATTTCACGCCCCCTGAATCTCACAGTTACTTTGACCTTGTTGTTTTTGGTCAAAAAACCTCTTACCTGCCTCAGCTTGGTATGTAGGTCGTGATCTTCAGTCTTGGGTCTTACTTTAATTTCTTTTACCTGAACAACAGCCTGCTTTTTTTTAGCTTCCTGTTTTTTCTTGGTCTGCTGATACTTGAATCTTCCGTAGTCCATAATTCGGCAGACCGGAGGACTGGCTCCAGGTGAAACCTCAACAAGATCAAGCCCTGCTTCCTCAGCAGCGTTAATTGCATCTTTAATGCTTAGCACCCCCAGCTGATTTCCGTCTGAGTCTATAACCCTGACTTCCTTTTCTTTAATCTGCTGATTGACCCTTGTTTGTTCAGTTTTTTTAACAGCTATCTCTTTTCTCCTTATTTTATATTATCTGATAAATACCAAATAGAGGGTATTTTTAGCTTATAATTTAGCTAATTTCAAGTGTTTTTTCATAATGAATTCATAAAGAAAGAGTATACCTTGAAAGCGGGCTGTCTTTCCAGTAAATATTTTCAGGAGATGAAAAGAATTTTTTGAAAAGAAAGAGGCTCTCCTCCCTTAAAACCCCCGGGGTAATCAATGGAAGTCTCTTCTGGTAGAATTCAGGAAGCATTGTCATGTTGATTGAGCATGCACCCCCCATGACATCTTCGTAGGCATATACAATTTTTTTGAATCCGGAAAGGGTTATTGCTGAGAAACACATGAGACAGGGTTCCATTGTGGAATAAACAGTCATTTTGCTTTTGTCCGCATCCGGGAAGTTTTTTTCAAGATTCCTTATTGCATTTATTTCAGCATGGTCAATTTCCGAAGGGGTTTGACTGCTGCTTTTTTTTCTGTTTCCCCTTGCAATGATTTCATTGCCGGAAACAATAACGCAGCCGACAGGGAATTCGTTCTGCTCCAGTGCCCGGGAAGCTTCTTCAAGGGCTTTTTTCATAAAAAAATTGTCCATTCTATTCCTCAAATCCGTTTGTGCATATGGAGTCATCACAGGGACATCTTCCGTCAACTTCAAAGGCAAAAAGAATTTTTTCAGCCTTCTGTCTTATATCCTCGCTGATTTTTCTTTTAAGCTGAAATTCTGAGAGCTTATTTGGGGAGGGGATACCGTCAAGTCCTTTGGAAATTGTTTTTCCGGAGAATGTGTCGATTGTTTCAGCATCTTCACCGTTTGTAACGACACAGACCGGGATTTCGTATTCTCCTGCAAGTCTTGCACATGCTATGGCACTCATATGTCTTGAAACAATTGAGCCTGGCCCGTATTTGACTGCCATCATGGGTACATCATTTATATATATAGTGTAATCGACGGGTATTTTAAATTTGATCCCGTTTTTTTCAAGAAAAATAAAGTTGTTTTTCAAAATGTCTTTTTTTGTGTACCCTTTTTCAAAAACCAGAAATTTTGCAATTTTTTGTCTGTATCTTTCATCATGATTATCTTCTATTGTTTCTCCTGTTATGAAATCTTCCAGTTTTCCGAGAATAAGGTGGTGAGAGTTCATTTTTTATTTTGCCTTTACATTATTTTTTCCATGTGAAAAGATAATTTTTTTGATCTGGCGCTGTATATCAGGGTCTGGGAGTTTTTCTCCTTTCTGATATAATTGTTTTTTAAGTATAACGTGTCAATAAAATTTTATGGTAATTTAAGATGACTCCCAGGGAAGTTAGTGAACAAAAGGAAGATAGGATTCTTGCTGATTATGCGTGCAGGAACTGTCAGTCACGCGGCAGGGTGGCTGATGAGGAGCCCTGTCCCATAAGAACTCAGTTTCAGCAGGACAGAGACAGGATAGTTTTTTCAAATTCGTTCAGGCGGCTTAAGCATAAGACCCAGGTGTTTCTGTCTCCGCTGGGGGATCATTACAGAACAAGGCTTACCCATACCCTTGAAGTCTCGGAAGTTGCGAGAACCATTGCAAGAGCTCTGAATCTTAATGAAGATCTTACCGAAGCCATTGCCCTTGGCCATGATCTTGGGCATACTCCTTTCGGACACGGAGGAGAAACTGTTCTTAAAGAGATTTATTCAAAATATTTTTCCCATTCTGCTCAGAGTCTGAGGGTTGTTGACAGGCTTGAAAGGGGAGGGAGGGGGCTTAATCTTTCCTATGAGGTAAGAGATGGTATTCTGAAACATTCAAAGGGGTTCGGGGATATCATTCCAAGAGACCCCGGCGAGGCCGCCAGGACAGTGGAAGGCCGGCTTGTAAGGATTGCCGATATTATTGCCTATCTTAATCATGATCTTGATGATGCTATCAGAAGCGGAGTTATTACCAGAAAAGATGTTCCTGATGAGTTTGTAAAAGTGCTTGGACGGGATCATTCAGAAAGAGCCAGGACGATGATCAGGGATGTTATTTATTCAAGTTATGATTCCGGAGGCGGATTTCGTCTTGAGATAGGCGAGGAGGTATACAATACAATGGTTGATCTGAGGGCTTTTCTTTATGAAAATGTCTACAGGTCTCCGCAGGTGCATAAAGAGTTTGTGAAGGCTAAAAAGATTTTATCCGAACTTTACGAATATTTTAACAGGCATGAGGATAAGCTTCAGCTGGAGCTTTCAAGGCTTGAGCTTCCTCCTTATAATGCAGGGGAGGAAAAAATTGAAAGGGCTGTATGTGATCTCATAGCTTCAATGACTGACAGGTATGCAATAAACCTTTATAACAGGATTTTT
Organism: Desulfobacteraceae bacterium; assembly: GCA_050253255.1. GTDB lineage: Bacteria > Desulfobacterota > Desulfobacteria > Desulfobacterales > JACKCP01 > JACKCP01. The sequence continues at coordinate 12,941 of JBFWJK010000093.1, forward strand.
ATGCCTTCACCTCTTGTATAAGGAGATAAAAAGGATTTTTTAAGTATT
>JBFWJK010000094.1:0-12672 GCA_050253255.1 Desulfobacteraceae bacterium
TCAGTGAGTTTTCATTCAAAAAGCCGGGCCATGACTATGTTGTTATTTTTAATGCAGGTCCGGGCCATGAAATTAAGATAGATGGCAAAAAAATCAGCGAATAAAAATTGTATGGCAGAGTTTCGAAATTAATCAGACTGATTCGCCAGCACCGAAAAATTCTGAATATTGATATATCTGAAACTCTGCCAATTTTTTTGAACTTAAAGTTAGAGAGGTAAAAATGAAAAAGAATAATCTTGTTGTATTCGTTGTATTAATTACTTTGTGGACAATTCCGGCATATTCTCATTTTCAAATGATTTATACACCTGAATCAGCTCTTGGAAAAGCATCTGAAATAGATCTGAAGCTTGTGTTCACTCACCCGTTTGAAGCCGGACATACCATGGATATGGGAACACCTTCCGAGTTTTTTGTAATAAAAAAAGGTAAAAAAACAGACCTTATGAAAACCCTTAAGCCGATTTCCTGGAAAAGTCTTACAAATTCAGGAAAAGCCTATGAAGCACAGGTTAAATTAAGAGGCATGGGAGACAATGTTTTCTGTCTTGTTCCTGAACCGTATTACGAAAAAGAGGAAGAAATCTATATTCAGCAGATTACTAAGATGGTTGTAAACACAGCAGGTTTTCCAACTGACTGGGACGGTGAAACAGGACTTGAGACTGAAATAGTTCCGCTTGACAAGCCATACGCACTCTGGACCGGAAATGTTTTCAGGGGAGTTGTGAAAAGCGCAGGGAAGCCTGTTCCATATGCAGAAATAGAGGTTGAGTATCTCAATCACATGCCCTTGATGGATAAAAATGAGTTTTCACCTGAGGCTGAGGCAGAAGCACCGCAGGATTCATTTGTAACAATGGGAATCAAGGCCAATGTAAACGGAGAATTTACATTCGGTATTCCACGTGCCGGGTGGTGGGGATTTTGTGCTCTTGGTGCCGGCCCTGTAAAGGAATATAAAGGGAAGGAACTTTCCCAGGATGCGGTTATCTGGATTCAGGCAAAAGATATGAAGTGATTTTAAAGAGGATCAAAGGCGCAGCTTTTTAAATTGTTATGCCTTTTTTATTTACACATTTTATTAAGTTTTGGAGAAGCAATGAAAAGATTTTTTAAGTTTATGTTTTTTGCATGTGCAGCTGTTATGATTTCAGGATTGGAAGGTTTCGCTCAGGAATTGTCAAATCTTGAACTTTCCGAAAAAATAGCAAGTCTTGAAGAAAAGATTGGTTCAGGATCAAGTCTTCCTGTTAAGGTTTCTGGAGTAATCGAGTTTGAGGCAGGGTATGAAAAGCAGGATAATACCACAACAGATTTTTCAACTGCAACTGTAGATCTTGGTGTTGAAGCAAAGATCAACGACTATATCACAGGAAGCTTTGTTTTTACCTACAACGATGAAGACGGTGATGTTGAACTTGATGAGGCTGTTATTTGGGTTGCATCGGAAGGCAATCCTTTTTACGCAGGTCTCGGGCATTTTGTAGTTCCTTTCGGCGTTTACAATACCCGATTTATAAGCGATCCCATGACACTCGATATTGGAGAAACCACACAAAATACTGTAATGGCAGGATTTGCAAATGACATTATTGATATAAATGCGGCTTTTTTCAATGGTGAAGTAAATGAAACCGGAAAAGACGATGACAATATTTCAAAATATGTTGTTTCAGCAGCTTTTAAGATTCCTTCGGCAAAAAATTTTTCTGCTTCTTTTGGTGGTTCCCTTATTTCAGACATTACGGAATCAGATGTTCTCGAGGAGCTTGCAGGAGATGAAGTCGATGATTTTACTATTGGTTATTCAGTTTTTTTCACTGCTTCAGTACTGGAAAAAGTATTTTTTGATGCAGAATATGTGGCAGCAGCAGATGATATTGCAATTGGCGGTGACAAAAAAGAGCCAAATGCCCTTAATCTTGAACTTGGTCTTGCAGTTACTGAAAATATCGAAGCCGCACTCCGCTATGAATCGGCAGATGATTATGAGATTGAAACCCGCTACGGCATTGCTGCGTCATGGGGAGTTCTTGATAATACATCCCTTTCTTTTGAATACCTGAGGTCTGAGTTTGAAGATAAGAATGCTGATGATTCCGACACCATTACAGCTCAGCTTGCAATAGAATTCTAAATCAGATTTTTCCTCTGTGCCCGTAACTTTATACGGGCATATTAAAAGGTGATTATATGAAAAATAAAAATTCAGTCTTTAAAATTTGTGTTTCCGTTTTTTCATTATTTTGTCTTCCCGCAGTTTATGCCGGAGAAAGAGTGATGAAGGAAAATATTGTAGTTACAGCAACTAAAACCTCACATTCAGAAGATTATGCACCTGTGAAAACAGAAGTAATAGATATCGATGATCTAAAAGCAAAGGGAATAATAAATCTTGAGGATGCTTTTGAAAATATATCCGGTTTGACTGTAAGAAAAAATTCAGGAGCATGGGGCCAGAGAGGACAGGTAAGCCTGAGAGGACTTGATTCAGGCCATACATTGATTCTTGTTGACGGTCACAGAGTCAACGGAGGTCATTCTGCAACTGTGGATCTGAATTCATATCCAATAGATATGATAGAAAGAATAGAAATTGTAAAAGGTCCGGGTTCTGTTCTTTACGGAAGCGAGGCAATGGGCGGGGTAATAAATATCATTACAAAATCCGGATCAGACAGGTTCAAAGCCGGTTTTTCAGCAGGAGCAGGTAACCGAGGCACACAAAACTACAATGTAAATTCCGGGTTTGGAAATGAAAAAGCAGGAACTTATCTGTCATACACATATTACCATACTGACGGTGTGGAAAAAGAGAGCGACGAATATGAGGAACACAAGGCCAGTGCATCGTTTGATTATAAGATATCTGACAAGACCTCAGCTTATTCAAAATTTCTTTTCACCAGAGAAAATATTGAAGAAGAAGACAGAACACAGGATAAAATCGGAATCAACCCTGGTTTCTCAATAAAGCCTGATTCTCTTTCAGAACTGAAATTTTACGGTTCTTATTTTTCATACGATCATGAAACAGGAGACAAAAGCACAAATTATACTGAAGATATTTTTGAAGCGGAAATAAATTATTCAAGGCTTTTATTGAACCGGCATAATCTTACTCTTGGTACCCAGTACGAAAAAACAGAACGTGACGACAAAGGAAAAGGCTATGATGCAGATGAAGAAATAACAAGTGTTTTTGCGTCAGATGAAATCGATCTTTTCCCGGTTGTAGCTGTTCTTGGAATAAGAATGGACAGCCACAAAGAGTGGGGTGAAGAATATAACCCAAAAATATCACTTATGTACAAGGCAGGTGAAAATTTCACTTTCAGGGCAAGCGCAGGAAAAGCTTTCAATGCTCCAAGTTTAAGTAAGCTTTATGGAAGCTGGAAAATGGGACCGTATCTTGTTCTGCCAAATGAAGACTTAAGCCCTGAAACATCAACCGGATATGATGCAGGTATTGATTTCAGAAAAGGTAAAAACCTGAATATTTCTGTTACATTTTTCAGAAATGAAATTGATGACCTTATCAATTCTGTAAAAAGAACAGAAAACGGCAAAAAATATCTTGAGTGGGTAAATATTGACGAAGCCATGACCCAAGGGATTGAATTTGATTTTAAGACTTCTTTAAAAAATTTAAGTGCAGGCCTGAATTATACTTATCTTGATACTGAGGATAAAAAAACAGGAAAAGATATTGAAAACCGTCCAAACCACAAAGGCGACATAAGTCTTTCATACAATTTGAAAAATCTCGATGCCCTTTTTGGAATCAGGGGTTCATACACAGGTAAAAGGTATGAAGATGACTTAAATACTGAAAAACTTGATTCCTACTGGGTCTGGGATATCTTTGGATCTGTTGATATTACAGATAATCTGGGTCTTTTTGCAAGAGTTGAAAACATTTTTGAGGAAGAAGAAATAAGCGATCAGTATGATATTGACGGCCTTGTATTTTTTGCCGGCATAAAAGGTAATTTCTAGGAGTGAATCATGAAAAAAATTAAACTTTTTATTTTTATAATAATTTCTTTGTTTTTGGTAAAAACTGCATTTTCGCATACTTTATGGCTCAATCTGACAGATTTCAACCCGAAATTTTATGAGAAATTCGGTGCTTTTACAAAATCATATGTGGGCTGGGGGCACAGATATCCGGTTGACGGATTTATAGATATTGAGAAATTTGAGGAATTTGCAGTTGTGGGAAAAAATGGAGAAAAGGAAAAAATCATTCCTGCAGACGGCGGTTTTCTGGCATCTGAAATAAGCCTGAAAAATAAAGGTACATACTGGATTTCAGCTGTAAAAAAGCCCGGTTTTTATACAATGTATGAAAACAAGGGAAGAATAATGCATAAATCAGAACCCATGACCGGTATTGAGGGGGTAATTCTGAGCACTTATTTTCAGGAGTTTTCAAAAGCACTCATAAACACAGGAGGAATTGACAATGAGGTTTTAATGAAACCGCTCAACCATAAAATCGAGATTATTCCTCTTGTAAATCCGGTTGAAATCAAAGAAGGAGAAATATTAAAGGTCCGGGTTCTTTTTGAAGGAAAACCGGAAAGATTTATTCAGGTACTTGGAACATACAACGGCTTTTCAAACGTGGATGACTTTGCATTTGCAACAATAACAGATAAGGACGGAATTGCTGAAGTAAGGATACTGAAGAAAGGGAATCAGCTTCTAAAGGTTCATAAAAAAGCAGTTCCGGAAAAAGAGCTTGAAGGAAAGTGTCTTTACGAAAGCTACAAGGCAACACTTTCCTTTGAGATAGAATAGGAGGTCAAAGTGGGAGAGATTGTTGTATTTATTGTTCTTGGAATTTCAGTGGTTTATATCGGCAGAAAATTTTATGTTTCCTTTAAAAAAGATAAAATTGATTCCTGCTGTCAGGGTTGTTCCGGGTGCAAAGAATCCGATTTCAGTAATAAAAAATAAAACTGAATATTAAACTTTTTAACCATCCTTAAATGCCGGGCCGTTATTTAATATTAAATAATGGCTCAGGCACAATTAATCTGAAAATTTTTAATACTCTGCAATACATTTACAGTACAGAGTGTTGCACACTTAATTCCTGCCAAATAAAATCAAGCCGAAAATATCCTGTTTTTTTTTTACTCAGTTAATGTATCATTATACATCTTTAACATTGCTCTCAGAGTATCAACTGTAAATAAGATTATTTTCCAGAGGATATGGATGACTCGTTTTATATTAGAAAAAGAAGCTGTAATTGACAGTAAAACTGGTTTGATGTGGGTACAGAATGCATCTTTTTTCAGCTTTCCGATGACATGGGAAGAAGCTTTCAGTTCCGTAAAAAGTCTTAATGAATCAGGTTTCTGCGGTTATCATGACTGGAAAATTCCGAACAGAAAGGAGCTTTTCAGTCTTATCTGCCATGACAGAGTAAATCCTGCGATCCCTGAGGATCATCCTTTTGAGGAAATTTTCAACAGCTATTACTGGACATCATCGACATGCAAAAGACTACCTGATCTGGCCTGGTATATTCACATGGGCGGAGCCAGGGTTTCCAAAGGGATGAAAAGCAATTCATGCATGGTTTGGCCTGTCAGAATTTCTGGGCAAAATAAAGAAAGCAGACTGTTTGAGAGCGGACAGAGAAATTGTTTCAGCGAACATGGCCATGTCATTGACTGCAGCGGAACAGGCCAGGACGGTGAATCCCAGGCTGGAATAAAACATGCTCCTGATCGTTTTGCAGAAGAAAACGGTATGGTTTTTGATAAGTCATACGGACTTTTCTGGCTTAAAAACGCCAATATCAGTAAGTCTCCAATAAGCTGGAATTCAGCTTTTGAGTTTATTTCTGAACTTAACTCCAAAAAATTCAAGGGTTTCAATGACTGGAGGGTTCCTTCAGTTGCTGAACTGGAAAGTCTTACAGATCTTGAAATGCATTCTCCTGCTCTTCCTTTACGTCATTTGTTTCATGATGTGCAGAAATATTACTGGTCATCAACAGAGAGCATGTACAATACTTCATATTCATGGGTGCTTTATATGGAAGACGGGGCTGTTGGAGTTGGATTCAAGGAACTTTCAGATTTTTATCTCTGGCCGGTAAGAGGATAAGCGTGAAATTATCATAAAATAAAAAAGTATTAAATATATGCATAAATAACACTGATGGATAAAATAGGACTGGTCTGCTTTTCTTATTTAAGAGTTCCGGACTGATTTCAGTAACCTTTAAATATCGGCTGATTATAATGCCAAAATTCAATAAGAGAAAATGGACAATAAAAGAACTTTTAGATCTTGACTATTTTTTGTATCTCAGGAGAAAAAATTATAACGCCTCAGATTTAAATGCTGACAGAAAATTTTTCCGGGAAAAAATGGATTCTTATCTTGAAAAAGAAGGTAAAAGCAGTTCTGATCAAAATGACATAATTCATGCGTGGCTTCGTGCAAAAAGTTCTGAATTCTCAGATTCAGGGGGGAGTCATCTTCCGGGAGATTTTTATGAATCGTCTTTTAAAACGATTATTTTGCTGTTTTCTTTTTTTGCCTTTGTGTCGGGTCTTTCCGCTGTTTTTGCGTTTTTATCTTATACAGGATCAGCTCCTGTAAATGTGTTTTACTTTTTTATCCTGTTTGCAGGAATTCATTTGTTTCTGCTTCCTTTTGCACTGCTTCCTTTTTTTGCAGTTTCAAAAGAAAAAATCATAAAAAAGTTTTCTTTTTTTTCACCTCTTTACTCCATGATTAAATTTACAACTGTAAAATACGGCGTAAAATTAAGTAAAAAATTTTCACCGGATAAATTCAATAACTTTTCATATACCGGTTTATCAAAATACAGGGAACCTTTTTTCTGGCTGATTTTTTCTTCTGCTCAGCTGATTTTTGTCCTTTTCAGTGCAGGAGTCCTTTTTGGAACTTTTTTAAAGGTTCTTGGAAGCGACCTTGCTTTTGGATGGCAGACAACTTTAAGTACCGGACCTGAATATATCCACAGACTTGTTGCTGCTCTGGCATCTCCCTGGTCATGGTTTGTCCCGGATTCACTGGCTGTACCGTCCCTTGAAGAAGTAAGAGGCAGCAGGATCGTCCTCAAAGAGGGGATTGCATCTCTTTCTACTTCCGATATGGTTTCCTGGTGGCCTTTTTTATGTTTTTCCGTATTATTTTATGCAGTTATTCCAAGGTTTGCAATAATGTCTGTTTCCTGTTTTTTTTATTTAAGATCAATGAAAAATCAACCGCCTGACAGCTCAGAACTCAGACAGCTTGCAAGAGATCTAACAACACCTGAAGTAGGTTTCTTCCATGAAGATTCAGGATCTGGGTCAAAAATTGGAGACATGGAAAGATCTGTTTCAGATAAAAAAGTTTTTAATGCCGGAAATACTGACAAATATAAAGAGGAGATAAGACTTATAGTTCCTGAAGATATATATTCTGAATCTGCAGCTGAAGTTATTGAAAAATCAGCAGTGAAAAAATTCGGTTTTCTTTCGGGGCCTGTTTTTAAATCAACTGGTGTTTCAGATATTGACATGGATGAATTTGGAAAAAACCCCGAATTTCTCAATAATAGAGATAAATCGATCTTTATGGTATGCTTTGAAGCATGGCAGCCTCCTTTAAAACAGACAGCTGATTATCTTTTACAGCTGAGGCAAATTATCGGGAGCCAGGCTGAAATAATAGTTGTACTCATAGGGAAGCCTGCTGAAAACGGTTTTTTAAATGTAAGAGAAAATGATTTCAGTTTATGGGCCTCAAAAATCAAAAGGATTAATGATCCTCTTATCAAAGTTTTTAAACTTGATCCGGAATAATATTTTATGGAAAACAATAATTTATCTGCAAAAAATCCAGTCCCTGTTTTTGCCGTTGTCGGGCATCCAAACGAGGGTAAATCATCTGTGGTTTCAACTCTTGCTGAAGACGATAAAGTCAGAATCAGTCCCTATCCCGGTGAAACTTTAGAGTGCATGGCTTTTCCTGTTCTGATAGACGGGCATGAAATTATAAGATTTGTAGATACTCCCGGTTTTCAGAATCCCGGGAAGACTCTTTTGTGGATGAGAAATTACAGCGGCAGTGACTCGAAACTTTTAAGTTCGTTTATTGAAGAAAACAGATTTAATTCTGATTTTGAAGATGAAGTGAAACTTCTTTCTCCTGTTTCTGAGGGTGCCTGTATAATTTACGTCGCTGACGGTTCAAGGCCTGTAAGGACAATAGATAAAATGGAAATGGAAATTCTCAGACTCACCGGCAGACCCAGAATGGCAGTGCTCAATATTAAAGATGACGACAGAAAATATCTGGAAGACTGGAAACATGAATTTATAAAACATTTTAATTCTGTAAGGATTTTTAATGCCCATACCGCAACATACAGGGAAAGAATAGCACTTCTTGAATCTCTTAAGGCAATTCATCAGGACTGGCAGGAAAAAATAGGCCGCGTTGTCGATGCTTTTAAAATCGACTGGGACAGAAGGGCGGAAAAAGCTTCAGAATATATAATTGAATTTTTAAGGGAAAGCATCTGTTTTAAAATCAGGAAACCGGTTTCTGACCGGGCAGGAATCGATGAGTTTAAAAATGAACTTGTCTCATTGTACAGAAAAAAACTTGTAAACCTTGAACGATCTGCCTGCAGCAAAATAAAAAAACTCTACAAGCACAATATATTCAGCTATAGTCTCCCTGAATATTCAATCCTCAATGATGATTTGTTTGATGAAAAAAATCTGGAAATTCTGGGGCTTAAATCAAGTCAGCTTGCAATAGCAGGAGGTGTTGCAGGAGGCATGGTTGGAGCTGTGGCGGACGGAGCATTTCATGGACTGAGCTTTGGTGTTTTTTCAGCCCTCGGCGGAGCTGCCGGAGCTGGCTATGCATATCTTAACAGAAACAGAGTCGCAGATGTGAAGGTTGCAGGCATGAAGATCGGCAGTTTAAATCTGACTGTCGGGCCGTGCAGAAACATTCAGCTTTTTTATGTTCTTATGGACAGGGTTTTGATTTATTACTCCCATGCAATCAACTGGGCTCACGGTAAAAGGGAAAAAAATCATCATGAAGCTTATGGTGAAGTTAAAAAAATAGGTTTTTCTTCCTGCCTTGATAATGAAAAAAGAAAAATATTTGATAAGTTCTTCAGACAGTCGATAAAGCCGGATTCATTTAAAAAAGAAGCTGTTTCAGAAAAAGATGCGGTTTTTCAGATGAAAGAGATTTTACTTTCAATATCTGATGATTCTTTTTCATGCAAAGGAGAGTGAAAAGATATCTGTTTCAGGGCTGAACAAAAAAAAGCTCCGGCAAATAATTACCGGAGCTTTTTCTGTTTATTTCATAGTAAAATTATTTTTTACTTTTTATTCTGACGTGCTTTTACTTCTTCTTCAACTTTTTCAATTATTTCCATTGGAGCACGCTTGTAAAAACCAAATTCCATTGTAAACTGAGCCTTACCCTGTGTGCATGATCTAAGGTCTGTTGAATATCCGAACATTTCAGAAAGAGGAGTTTCCGCTTCAATGGTACACATCGGACCGTCTTCATGAACTCCTTTTATTATACCTCTTCTCTGGTTTAGAGTTCCGATTACGTTACCCTGAAATTCACCCGGAGTTTCAACAACAACCTTCATTATTGGCTCAAGAATTGTAGGCTTGGCTTTGTAGTAAACATCAAGGAAAGCATCTCTTGCAGCTGTACGGAAAGCCATTTCAGATGAGTCGACAGCATGGGCTGCACCGTCATTTATTACAACTCTAACTCCGGTTACAGGGAATTCAAGTCTAGGACCTTTTGCAAGGCAGTCTTTAAAGCCGGCTTCACATGCAGGAATAAACTGTCTTGGAATAACACCGCCCTTGATAAGGTCTACAAATTCAAATTCTTCCTCGATAGGCTCGATATAACCGGCAACACGTGCAAACTGTCCGGAACCACCGGTCTGCTTCTTGTGTGTGTAGTTGAATTCAGCATGCTGGGTAATAGCTTCCCTGTATGCAACTCTTGGCTGTCCTGTAGTAACTTCAGCCTTGTATTCTCTTTTCATTCTTTCTATGTAAACTTCCAGATGAAGTTCACCCATACCTTCAATGATTGTTTCTCCGGATTCATCGTCAACAAAAGTTCTGAAAGTCGGGTCTTCCTTTGTAAACCTTTGAAGAGCCTTTGACATGTTGATCTGAGCTTTGTTGTCCTTTGGAGTTACTGAAAGAGAAATAACAGGCTTTGGAATAAACATTGAAGTCATGGAAACGTTAAGGTCAGGATCACAGAATGTATCTCCTGAAGCACAGTCAACGCCGAAAATTGCTCCGATCATTCCTGCAGGAATTTCGTTTATATCTTCCATCTGGTCCGCATGCATTCTGACAAGACGGCCGATTTTAAGTTTTCTCTTTGTTCTTGCATTTATAAGAGTATCGCCTTTTTTTACAGTTCCCTGATAAACTCTCAGATAAGTAAGCTGTCCGTAGGCACCGTCCTCAAGCTTGAAAGCAAGGGCAACAGCTTTTTCATCAGGGTTGCTTGAAAGCACTATCACTTCTTCACCCTTGTCAAGGTCGAGTCCTTCGTTATCTACCTGAGTAGGATTTGGAAGGAAAAGAAGTACTGCATCCAAAAGTTTCTGGATTCCTTTGTTTTTAAAAGCCGAACCCATTGCCACAGGAGTGAGCTCTCTTATGAGGGTTCCTTTTCTTATTGCAGAAATAAGCATATCTTCAGAAATTTCACTTTCATCTAGAATTGCCTCGGTCAGTTCATCTGAAAACAGAGATGCTGCATCAACAAGTTCTTCTCTTTTTTCCTGTGCCATTTCAAGAAGATTTTCAGGGATATCCTTTTCAATCAGATCATCTCCGTGCTCGCCTTCAAAATAATAAGCCTTCATTTTGATAAGATCTATTACACCTTCAAGTGTATCTTCAAGTCCTATTGGAATCTGAATTGCAACTGCATTGTGACCAAGCTTGGTCTTTAGCTGCTTGACAACTCTGAAAGGATCTGCACCTGTTCTGTCACATTTGTTGACAAAAGCAATACATGGAACATTGTATCTTTTCATCTGCTGGTCAACAGTGATTGACTGGGACTGAACGCCTCCGACTGAGCAAAGAACAAGGATTGCACCGTCAAGAACTCTCAGTGATCTTTCAACTTCTATTGTAAAGTCAACGTGGCCGGGGGTATCGATAATGTTGATCTGACTGTCTTTCCACTCACAGAATGTTGCTGCGGAAGCAATTGTAATTCCTCTTTCCTTTTCAAGTTCCATGGAGTCCATGGTTGCACCGACACCGTCTTTGCCCCTGACTTCATGAATTGCGTGAATTCTTTTGGTAAAATAAAGAATTCTTTCGGTGAGAGTAGTTTTTCCGGAATCGATATGTGCGCTTATACCGATGTTCCTGATTCTGTTAATGTCGTATTTCATTTCCTGTTCCTTAAAATATAAAAAAATTGTTTAAACTAAAAATACCCGGCTTTCCCTGTAACCTGAATATTTTAAAGTGTTTTGGTTCAGGGTTTGTTAACCATAAGTTTTTAATGAATTAAAAAAAATCGGCATTTCATTGAGAATGCCGATTTCAGACCAAACAAAGTAGCGAAAGATATACTGAAGTAATTGGATTGTCAACTAAAAAAGCACATTTTTTTCTTAAATCAGCCTGTGAAACAGCTTATACCTGTTTCACTGTCAATAGTCCAGTGATTTCTTCTTTCAGTTTTGCTTCTTCTGTCATTTTCCACAGGAATGTTCATCTTTCTTCTGTCAGAAACTTTTCTTGGTTTAAAAACTGAATTTTGGGTCAGAAATTCTTCCTTGCTTCCGGGTCTCATATTTGATTCTCCTGTTTAGTTTGGTTTATGTATTTAAAAGAATAATTTATGATTATTTTAATGTACAGTGTTTAAATAAAATTTTTTGAATTTTGAAACCAGGGTATTGATAAAAATTGTTTTTTAACCTAAGTTTAACGATTTTAATCGTTTATGATTTATAATCTGAACTGTTAATGAGCAGAAAAAATTATATAAAAAGAGCAGTGATTGTAAAAAAGGAAGGAAACTTTGACCATGAAACCTGTAACTCCTTTACTTGCTGTTGACGGGATCGTTGAATTCAAAAACAGAATAATTCTTGTGGAAAGAAAGAATCACCCAAAGGGTTTTGCTCTGCCCGGAGGATTTGTCGACATAGGTGAAACTGTTGAAAATGCAGTTAAAAGGGAAGTTTTTGAAGAAACCGGGGTTCATGTTGAAATTGAAAAACTTTTTAATGTTTATTCAGATCCGCAAAGGGATGAAAGAGGACACTGCGTGAGTATTGTTTTTGTCTGCAGGCTTTTGGACGAAAATGAAATCCCAAGTGGAGGCGACGATGCGGCTGAAGCTCATTTTTTTGATCTTTCAGATCTCCCGTCAAATCTTTGCTTTGATCATGAAAAAATAATTTCAGACTATATAAAAGGAAGATAAATGAAGGATTTTGACAATGAATGGATAGATTTTTTAAAAGAAGTTTTTCTGAAGATTGGTATTGAGCTGGACAATCACAGAACACTTCAGTTTCAGACCTATGCAAGGGAACTTGTTTTCTGGAACAAAAAAAAGAATCTTACTTCA
>JBFWJK010000095.1:0-12581 GCA_050253255.1 Desulfobacteraceae bacterium
CGAATATTATGCAAGAAAATATGCACTTGATGGAGTGCTTGATTATTACGGAGTAAGTGCAGATTCAGAAAATGAAAATTACAAAAGCCTTCATGAAGGCAAAAAAAATACAGCAGATATTGGCGGCAGGAATTTTTCAATCCCAAATATTTTAAAAACAAGGGATTATATTATAGCAAGAGCTGTTTCAGGTGCTTCAGCCTCAGCATCAGATTCTTCTCTTGGACAGGATTTTTCTCCATACGACTGCAGGCCCGGATGGATCTGTTCCCCGGGTTCAGGTGGAATGGGAGGCGTTCTTGGAGTCAGCTACCGTGCAATGTCTCCCCAGCGTCAGTATGAACTTGCAATTGAAAACGGCCTTCTTCTTCTGAAGTATTCCTATGGAGTTGATGTTTCAGGAAGTGAATCCATAAGAAGAATAAGAAGCGGTACAGGCGTTTTGAGAATAAGGCAGAATGCTCTGAGCGTAAAAATGCTAGACAGCAGGGATTCAATAAAGCTTTATGTAAAGGAAATCAGATATGTAGGGGAAACAATCTATCTTCGGCTGGTATCACCTGACCTTCCTGCCTTTGAGGAGGACAATTCCTGGATTTACGGGAATCTGAAAGAGGGCTCTGTTGGAGAAAGCGGTAAGACGGCATCAAATCTTCTTTCGTATCAGATTTATAATGCAGTTGATAAAGCAGTAATGAATATGGCAAAAAATAAAGAGCTTGGGATTGAGGTTACAGAAATTTTAAGAAAAACTTCCGGCTCATCTCTTTTTGATCAGTTAATAAAAAGTTCTGTCAATACAAGGGTGTTTCCTTCTCTGAGGGGATTTTATCTTGATCGTAATGACAGGGTTATGGTGTGGCTTGTGCCAAACAGATTATGAATGGAATAATAATTTTTCCGTTCAGCTTGATAACAAAAAAAATAAATTAATTAATTTAAGGAGGAGTTGTCATGATTAAAAAACTGATTGTTTGTTCTCTTGTTTTATTTGCAGGTGCTTTTTTTCTTTCAGGCTGTGCCGGAGAAAAAAAAGTTGAAAAACCGGGCATAGACCTTCCAATGTGGGTTCTTAATCCAACAGTTGAAGGCGGAATAGCTTCAACAGAATGTGTTGTCTACACCGGTGACATCAGCCTTGACAAAGCAGAGGCTATTGCTCTTGCAAGAGCCGACATAGCAAAACAGATAGATGTTAAGGTAAAGGCAATGGATAAGACCTACCAGAGAAAAGTTAAAACAAAAGACGGAGTTGCAGCAGGCGGCGTTTTTGAAAGCGTTTCAAAGCAGATCGCACAGCAGCAGCTTAAAGGTGCAAGAGCGATAAAAATGGATCTTATTGAAATTGACGGCAAGAAGCAGTGGTGCGTAATGGTTGCCCTTGATCCTGCTCTTACAGAAAGACTTTTCAAGAATATAGTTAAGGAAAGCGGCGCAAATCTTGATCCTCAGGATGAAAGCGTTCTTTACGAAGAATTCAAAGCTTACAAAGCCGGACAGGAACTTGATGAAGAAATAGAAAAGCTGTAAGTTTTATTTACATTTCCCGGCAGAATTCTGCCGGGTTTTTATTAATAAAAAATCAGGGGGCGCAGCCAATGAGGAAAACATTGATAACAGGCCTCTTTTTTATATTTTTAACTCCCGCTTTAATTCCTGCCCAGACAAGCTTTGAAGATTTTAAAAAAATGCAGCAGTCAGAATATAAAGGCTATAAAGATGCCGTGGCAGGCGATTTTGAAAAGTATAAAAAAGAGCTTAAAGAATCTTTTGCAAACTACAAGAAAAAAGCGGCTAAAGTCTGGGGCGAAGAAAATGCTGTAATGCCTGATAAAAAGGTCTGGGTTCAGTACCGCGATAATATGAAGGAAAGAAATATTGTCGATTTTGAAGCAGGAACAGCCAAAGTAGAAGTTGCTGCTGAGCCAGAAGATGCAAAGGATAAAAAAAAGCTTCTTGAAAAAGTCACAAAAGCCATTGAAAAAACCGTTACTTCAAAGCCTGATGAAAGATCAATAATTGAAATAGCCAAAAATCCGGAAGCAGTTGAAGAAGATGCCGGAAAAGACCCTGTTTTAAAAGATCAGATCAAGGATAAAAAGGGAAATGTTGTAACGGAAAAAAATGCAGAGGAATTTGCAAAGGAACTTATCAAGGACAAGAAGGTTAAAGTCGAAAACATCAAGGGCGATGACGGCAAATCAAGACTTGTGGTCAGTGTGGACTTTCCCCTTGTGCCGGACCATCTTCAGAAAAGGGTGGATAAGTACAAGTCTCTTGTGCTTGAGGAGGCCGGAAAAAGATCGATTGAATCAAAACTCGTATTTGCATTGATGGAAACTGAAAGTGCCTTCAATCCAACTGCCAAATCTCCAATTCCTGCTTTTGGGCTTATGCAGCTTGTACCGGTGAGCGGCGGAAGAGACGCATATAAATTTGTCCATGGAAAGGATATGGCTCCTACCGACAGATTTTTGTATGAGCCTTCAAACAATGTTGAGCTGGGAACGGCCTATCTTTACATTCTGTACTACAGATACCTTTCAGAAATTAAAGACCCTCAGTCAAGGCTGTGGTGCGCAATAGCATCATACAATACAGGGGTGGGCAATCTTTTAAACACTTTTGCGGGGACCTATTCAACAAAAAATTTCAAAGGCCGCAGTGAATGGAGAAACAAGGGATTTGGAAAAATAAACTCCATGAGTTCAGAAGAGGTTTTCAATTATCTTAAAAAGAATCTTCCCTACGAGGAAACCAGAAACTACGTGGTAAAAGTAAGGGATAGAATGCCGAAATACAGTTCCAATTAGACAATTTTAGGGAGAGGGGATGGAAACTGAAAAGCGCTGGAATTTAAAAGTATTATTAATGCTTTTTTTTATAGGCATTGCTGTTTCAGGATGTGCCACTTACGGCCAGGGAGTGAAAAAGTCTCTGGATTTTGTAAAGCAGGGGAATTATCCTCTTGCTGAAGAAGAATTGAAAAAAGCCTTGAAGCCTGACGGAGACGACAGGCTTTTGTACTATATGGAGCTCGGTTCAATATCAAGGCTTGGTGAGAAATATTCGGTAAGTAATGAAAATTTTGAAACAGCGGAAAAAATTGCAGAAGACCTTTATACAAAAAGAAGCAAGGATGTTTTGAGTGCCATGCTTTTAAACCCCAGACAGAGTCCTTATTCGGGTAATGAGTATGAAAACGTTTACCTGAATTATTTCAAAGCGTTGAATTATATGGACATGGGGCTTAAAGGAAGCCTCGAGGCAAAGACCTGCCTCGAGAATGCAAGGGTCGAGCTTAGAAGAATGGATTACAAGCTTAAGTCCTATGAAATTGAAAAAGGCAATTACAAGGAAGTTGAAGACAAGAAAAAGAAAACACTTGTAAAGCTTCTGGATATTTTCAGCAAGTTTCAGGGCAACTGGCTTGACAAGGACTGGCTTCAGTTCAGGGAAGATGCATTTGCAAGGTATCTTTCAGGTATTATTTATGAAATCAGCGGTCTTTATGACGACGCCAGGATAAGCTACAGCAATGCAGCCACTCTTTATGAAGGAGGATATGTAAAGCAGTATGATCTTGACCCTCAGATTATTGAACGGGCATGGTTTGATACCGCAAGAATGATGATTAAATCGAGAAGCTACAGAAAAAGTGAGTGGAAAAGTTTTGCATCACGAAAACTTTCTCCTGAAAAGGTAGCAGAACTTGAAAAATATTCTTCATCAAACGGAGAAATAATTGTCATTGAACACCTGGGGCTTTCTCCCCAGAGAAAAGAGCTGAATCTTCATCTTAACGTGGATTTGAATACAAAATCACTTTACATGTATCCTGTTTTAACAGGCCAGCCTTCGGATAAAAATGATCAGAGAGCATGGTTTTTTCTTCTTTATGCTGACAAGGGAGTTCTCGATATTGTAAATAATTATTCATCAGGAGGACTTTCCGGAACCGTAAAAGGGCTTCAGAGAAAAACCATTGGAATCGGACCGATATGGTCTGTTGCCGAAAACATTGGACTTATCGGAGCTTTGGGAAATGGAGGAGTCAGAGTTACAGTTCCCTATTATTCTCCTTTGAAGAAAGAATTCGGTCTGAGCAAAATGGTTGTAAACGGGGAATTAAGATATCTGGTCAAGGGAGAGGATATCGGACAGCTTGGACTTCAGAATCAGCTTCTTAATGCAGGGAAAGACCTTAATGAAGCTCTTGCAAGGGCGACAATGAAGAATCTGATTGCATATCAGGCCGGAGGACAGCTTGGAGACCTTGCCCTTCTTGGGGGAAAACTTGCAGCAGCAATGACCAGTGCAGCTGAAACAAGAAACTGGCTTATGCTCCCTTCACAAATAAGAGTTAACAGAATAGACGTGCCGCCCGGAGATCACAGTGTTGAAATTACAACCCACGATGTTTCCGGACAGGTTATTTCCACAATAAAGGAAAATGTTAATATAAAGCCTGGAGAAGTTAAGGTTTTATTTAAAAGAACAATAGGTAATTATTGATAAAGGAGGATTAATGGCTGTATCTGTGAAAAAAATTGTATTGTTTGTCTTTCTTGCACTTTTTCTTGCGGGGTGTATGGGAGGCCCTAAAGTGTCAAGAGTTTCCAGTGATTCAGTAACTGATATTTCTGACCGCTGGAATGATACCGATTCAAGACTTGTTGCTGAAGAAATGATCGGTGACATGATGACTTTTCCCTGGATCAAAAGATTCCAGCAGAAAAAACCAGGCAAGGTTCCGACAGTTCTTATCCAGGCTGTAAGGAACAAGTCCCACGAGCATATTGCTATAGACACCTTTGTAAATGACATAAAAAGAGCAGGTATAAGATCGGGCGAAGTTGACTTTGTAGTGGGCGGAGCTGAAAGAATGGATATCCGTGATGAAAGAAAAGACCAGGATATTTATGCAAGTGATGATACAAGAGCCGAAATGGGCCAGGAAACAGGAGCAGATTTTGTCCTGACAGGTTCAATAAACTCGATGGTTGATCAGGTTGGTTCTGAAAGAGTTACTTTTTATCAGATCGACCTCAAGCTTGTGGATATGACAACCAACAGAGAAGTGTGGAACGGCCAGAAAAAGATAAAGAAAGTAATGCAGAGAAGCAAATTTTCAGTTTTCTAAACAGGAGATAAAATGTTGAGATTTAAAATAATAACAGCTTTTGTTCTCGGTCTTTTTATTTCAGGCTGCATGTCGTCTTCTGTTACAGGTGTAAAAACAACAGATGCCGGCAATGGGGAGGACTCCATTCCTTCATGGGTTTATTCCCCCCCTGAACTTGGAGGCTATGTCTATGGAGTAGGCATGGCTTCAATCTATTCCACTCCTGCTGAAGCAATGCAGAGAGCAAAGGAAAATTCAAGGGTTGAGCTTATCAAACAGCTTAAGGTGAAAGTTTCAGGTGAAACCCAGGCTTCTGTCAAAAGAGAAATTGACCAGGGAAAAAGCAAAATAACCAGAACAGTATTCAATTATGCCAGATCTTCGATTGAAGAAACCGAACTTCCGGGCATAAAGGTGATTAATACGGCTGTTTCAAGAAAAGACAAACAGGCTTTTGCACTGGCCGAGCTTAACAGGACAGAAGCTGAAATGGATCTTTCAGACAAACTTGAATCACTTGAAAAGCAGATTGACATAATTTCCAGTCAGCCTCTTTCAGGCAGCAAGATAAAAGACATAAAAAAGCTGATTCCGGCACTGAAACTTATAGAAAAAAGAAACAGGATTGTTTCGGATTTAAAGCTTGTCAGCACCATGTCTGATGAAGATCTTGAAAAGGAAAGTCATATCAGGCTGAAATCAAAAATTGCAGAACTTATTGACAGTCTTGTAATTGTCATAAAACCAGATTCTTCAGGAGAAAATCTTTCTTCAGGAATAAGAAAGGCTCTTTCTGATCAGGGTGTAAGAGTAAGAATGGGCGGTGAGGGGGATCTGTATCTTAAATTTTCAGCCTCACTGAATACTGTATTCAGAGACGGTATTTATTTTACTTTTGCAACAGGTCAGGCCTCTGTCATGGAAAAAAACAATGATATAATAAGTGAATTTTCGACAAAGGTTAAAGACGGATCAGGCGATAAAAATCTTTCGGTCAAAAGAGCTGTGGAAAAGCTTGCCGATGAGCTGGGCAATTCGGTAGCCAAGGGTATTTTTGATTCTGTTTAAAACTATTGCCCGGGCTGAAGTGCATTAAAGCAGCCCTGTTACAGGGATGAAATTAAACACTTGAGCCGGGGTTTAAGCAGATGGGGCTTTTAAAGCTCCATCTGCAGGCTTTACAAAATGTGCAGGCATGAAATTTAATCCTTAAAGCAAATTGTTTTCAGGGTTAAATTTTTAATCTGGACATAAAAGACAAGGATCTTTTTGTAACTTATAATATCGGAGGCAGTATAATGAAACGGTTAAACCTGTTTTTAGCTGTTTTGGCAATAAGTCTTTTTTGTGCCGGCGCTTATGCTGAAGTTGATTTCAAGTCCTGGGTAAGCCAGCAGAAAAAGGAGTATAAAAAGTTCAGGGAAGAAAGGGATAAGGAGTTTTATTCCTTTTTAAAAGGCGAGTGGAAAAATTTTGATATAAAAGAAGGCGAAGTTGAAGATACGGCACCAAAGCCTGACATAGCTCCGATTGCGGAAGAAGAGCCTGATTCTGAAAAGATTTCCAAGCCTGTGGAACCTGAAGAAATTGTTGAAAAAAAACCTGAAGAAGTTCCTGCAGCAGATGAAAAGCCGGTTCTTGAGCCGACAGCAAAAAAGCTTATGAGTATAAAATTTTACGGGGAAGTTCTTGAATTCCCGGAAGTTGAGGAATTTTACAGTCTGAAACTTAAAAAAGTTGATAAAGATTCCATAGCTGAATTTTTTGCAGACTTTGCCGGAGCGGACTCAACCCCGGTGGTTGAACAGCTTAAATTTTACAAAGCAAAAAAAAGGCTCAATGACTGGGGATATTTCATGCTTGTAAGGGCATTGTCAGACAAAATTCTGAATGATAAAAACGCTTCCACTCTTTTTTCATGGGCAATACTTTTAAAATCAGGATTTGATGCAAGGATAGGTTTTTACAATGATGATGTTAAGCTTTTGTTTGCATCGGAGGAAGATCTTTTTTCAATTCCTTTTTTTACCCTGGATTCAAAAAGATACTACCTGTATGACGGCAATCTGAAATCATTAAGGTCTTATGATGCAAAATATGAAGGCGCTGACAAAAAAATACGGGCAGCTTCCCTGAACCGTCCGATTCTTATTACTGAAAGAGTCGGTCTTAGAAATCTTGATTTTGAATACAAAGGTAAGGAATATACTTTTGAAGCATATTTCAACCCCCATCTCATCGAATATATGAAATCAGTTCCCCAGCTTCCAATGGAAACTTATTTTATGGGAACCCCGGATCCGCTTTTGTCAAGGTACCTTGCAGATTCCATCAGAGAAAAGATTGAAGGATTTTCGGATTTTGAAAAGGTAAATTTTATTTTAAGGTTTGTTCAGAAAAGTTTTCCCTATAAAACCGATGATGAGCAGTTCGGATATGAAAAATATTTTTATCCTGAAGAAATGATTTATTATCCGTATTCTGACTGCGAGGACAGGTCGGCTCTTTTTGCTTCACTTGTGAAGAAAATCACAGGATTTGACGTGCTGATACTTGATTATCCAGGGCACGTCTCAACAGCGGTAAGTATTCCAGGAGATGTAAAAGGGGATTATATAACTGCGAAAGGGAAGAAATACTACATTGCAGATCCTACATACATTAACGCAGATGTTGGCATGATAATGCCTGGTTATGAAAACAAAAAGCCAAGAGTAACTGCTCTCAATTGAAACAGTCAGTCAAAGGAATCAGAATAAGGTTACGGGATAATCCCGTAACCTTATTTTTATTGATCAGCAGTTTTGGGTTTCAGTTTAAAATTTTTTTATTTCTTCTTTTTCCTTTCAAGGAAGCTCGATTTTTTCCAGAAACCCTCATGCTTCAGCGAGTCGATAATATAGGGTGTTTTATTTATCAGAAAGGCTGAAATCCAGAGTGACCACAAAAAGAGTATAAGTTTCCAGAGATTTATCGGAGCAAGAATAACAAATGCAGACGGTATGATATTTTCAGATTTGTCTGAAAACCATTTCAGGCTTCCGGAATATGATCCGTTTCCTGCAATCTGCATATCGGGTATTCCAAGAAGTCCTGATGAAACAGCATCGTAAATTATACCTGCAGACATGATTAAAAGAAAAATTATTCCTGTCTGTATAAGATTGAAATATCTGGTCTCTTCCGGAACGAGATTTTTTCTGTATTCAACAGCGAAAAAGAAACCGAATACAATTATGATTTCAAGGGGAGCTGCAAGGGAAAGACCTGCGGCAAGAAGAATAAACTGGTGCGGTTTCAGAAACGACCGGGTGAATTTTGCAAGAAACGCTGCAGCAAGCACTACTCCTGCAAAATATCCCCAAAATAACACAGCCGGCCCTTTTCTCGGACCGAAAGCCGCTATTATCCAAGACTTGTAAGGATACTTCAACTCCTGGGTGATATTGACTGACTGGGCATTGAAGTTAATTTCCGGGAAATCAATTTTGCCTGGAATCAAAACTGACCGGGCTTTGTTTTTTTCACTGAAAACAATATTTATGCTGTTTTCACCTGGAGAAAGGTTTAAAGCAAGCTCTCCATTGATCTCAGGTATCTGGTTTTTAATTTTGTTTATTGTGAGCTGTTCAGGGAAAAGTCTTGAACTGTCATAGGTTATTTTGTGATCAAGACCTTTTCCTGCCCGTATTACAGAATTTATGGCCAGTGTGTTTTTTGTTTTTGAAATATCATATAAAAGATCAATTTTATCTATTGTAAAAAATCTTCCTTTTACCGGCTTGAGCCGGTGCGGAGCAATAACCCCGTTTGTTCCCGGTTCAACTGCAAAAACAGTCTGGTTTCCGGTGCTGTATTTAACAGGGATGAGCCCTTTTATTTCAAAATCCTTTAAAGAGTCGGAATCAACAGTCCATTTTTCCAGGTGAAACATATTTTTATCCGAAGTTATTTCAATATTTTGACCAACAGGTATTTCAGATTCAAACTCAAAGGAGTTGACTCCGGGAAGAAGTGTCACATCGAGCCTGTTGTTTTTTATCTCTCCGGTTTCTCTGAGAATTTTTTCATTTTTAAGTAAAGGTATTGAAACTTCAGCTTTTTTATCGTTATTTTGTGGATAGAATCTTTTTACTGCTGTTCTGATTTTCCATTCTCTTCCAAGATAAAGGTTTCTTTCCACAACAGGGAAAGGAAAGGCTCCTTCCACTCCCTTTAAAGTGTTTTTTTCATTTTTACCTGCAGGAATAAATAATTTTATCAAGGGAGAAAAACCTTTATTTTCAATTCCTTTTGATTCTATTCCATCAGAATTGAAAGAAAGCCGCAAGGGCATCATATCAAATTTTAGCTCCATCTCGTCTTTTTTTGATAAAGCAATGATTTTCAGACTGTGAATACCTTCCGGAACAAATGTCAGGGTTTTATTCTGTTTTTTCAGGATATAGTCATGATTTTTTGAATCAAGATAAATATTATCGTATTCAAGATCTTTTGTGGCGGGCAGAAAAACTGCACAGTCACGTTCAGCGTTAATCCTGAAAATCATTTCGAGCTTTATTCCGCCGCCGGATTTTGAGGCATTCAGTGTCAGGTGCTCAATTACTGCCAGCTGATGATCGAATTTTTTTTCATTCAGCAATCTTTGTTTGTATTCCTTCAGCAGATGCTCGGGGGGATATTGTGCGGATGCTTTTTGAGGCTGAAATACTGAAACCGCCATAATAATAAAAACAGCAGCTGCAGTACCTGATGAAGACACAGGCTTTAAATTTGAAAAAATCTTTTTAAATGGAATAAGCTTCAAAAGCAGTACAAATAGAAAAAAAACATTGAGAAGATAAACAGCCCTTACTGCAAAAGGAGGGAGCACATAGATTGTCATTTTATCCTGGGAAGCATTTTCAAAACGAATTTTTCTGTTGTTCCATGAAGGAATTCCGGTTCCTGTCTGGGTATATTCATAGTCGTTTTTTATTGTCTGATAAACCGGTTCTTCCATTTCCATCTGAAGCTGTCTTGCCCTGTCACTGAGTCTTTGTTTTACCATTGAAGACCTTTCGCTTAGATAACTGTCTGTTTCAGAAACTTTTTTCTGTTTCATAGCCGTGAATGAATATGACCTGTACGACTGAGAAGGCGAATCAAGAGAAGGATAAACAGAATATTTAATGTTTTGTGCTGAAAAAATAATAGCTGCACAAAAAACAGTTAAAAGGCAGGAAAAATAAATAAAATAAAATGAAATTCTGAAAAAATTTTTCTGGAGAAAGAATTTTTTGAGCTGTTTTGAATTTAAAATCCCTGAGCATATGACAAGAAAAATCCATACATATGGAGGAAGATAAAATTTGTGGTAGACAGCTCCTGCGCAGATAAAGAAGATTATCCCCCATTTTATATTCCATATTTTCAGTGCTGAAATAAACAGAATGCAAAGAACAAAAATATCAAGAAGAGTCCATTTTGAAATAAATGTGTGGTTTCCTGAAAGTTTTGCACCTGAAACTGAAAGTATGTCAAAGGCAGGGGGAATGTTTATATATCCTGAAATTTCTGAAAAGTTCATATTCCAGCCGGTTGGAAATATTTTTGGAGAACTGTCCTTGCGTGAAACAGATTCAAGAAGAAAGCTGCCTTCATTTACAGGAACGCCGGCTGAACTGTTTTTTTCAGTAATGATCTGGTCCCTTTCGTTCAGAGAAATTTTTCCGGGAGCAATCCCCGATTCATTTGAAATCCCCATAAAAGTCCTGCGGTAGAGTTTCCCCTTAATCTGATCCCTTATTGTTGCTCCCTTTCCATTGAAGTCGAGCCAGATTTCCCTCTCAAGTTTCACTTCAGGCTGCTGACTGAGTATCCCCTTCACTGTTTCTTCAAATACAATTTTTTCACCGGGGAGAAGAATATATGCAGGGAATTTTTTCCATGAATCTGGAATATCGGTGTTTTTGGGATCAATTGTCTTAAGGTTTTTTATATTTGATATTCTTACTCCTGGTTCCTTTTCAAGAGCAATTATTTCCTGAGTGTACCCTGAATTGAAAGGACCAAGATCTGAGGGCATATAAGGAACAATATTTTTGATTGATATTTCGTATTCACCCGGCTTTACCTGAGCAATGAAAGAGCCGTTTTTTTCAATTTTAAGGGGAAGAGGACTGTTTACATATGCTATCTGTCCCGGAATATTTCCCGTAGATATCCTTTCCTGTCTGGTGCTTCCTGAAACATTGATTTTATAGACGGATTCAATTTCACACGGAAGAGAATCCTTAATTTTTCTGAAAACACTAATCCTGATATGTTCTTTTAGCCTTTCGCTGCCGCTCAGATCTTTTTTGAGCCACAATATGTTTCCTGAATCTGTATAAGGAGAGCTGATTCTGTCAGTTTTTGAAACAATTCTGCAGCCGCCAGAAAAATCAGGGAGATTTATGAAATCAGGAATATTGCTGAAAGGTATTTCTCCTGTAATATTAAACTCACCTTTTCCGGGAAAGCATGCAGGAGCTTTGTTATAAATGGTAACAGGAATTAATGAGCCGTCTTTTTTGACATGTACCGGAAAATTTTCAAGGTTCCCGGGGAGCCTGACATATGAATCAGTAAGAAGAGTTATTTTCTGTGAGAAAAGAATCTTGTCTTCATGAATTTCAAGGTTAAGAACTCCCGGCCATGTACAGTGAAACCTGCTGTCATCGCTGAATTCAGGTACGCAAAGATATTTTTCTTCACCATAGACAAGAAAGTCCTTCCATTTGTTCAGATCCTCAGGATTTTCTGCAGAGCAGATTCCAGAGATTGAAGACATAAAAATTACTGTAAGAACCGCAAGCCGGACAATAAATTTCATTTTTCCTCCTTTTTACAGTGGAACCTTTCTCCAAGCAGAACTATGTCGCGAAGGGATTCCTTGTTTTTCGCCGTAAGCCAGTCATTAAGAAAATTTCTGTTTCTGATTATTTGAGCTATTGCCGCAAGAGCTTTTAAATGGAGATTCCTCTGATCCCTTGTTCCGAAAAGAACAAAAACAGCTTTTACACATGAATCGTCAAAAGGGAATTTTATCCCCTGTTTTGATCTTGCTATCAGAAGTCTGAACTTGTTTTCTCCGTCAATTATTATATGGGGAATTGCAACAACAGGAGTAATTATTGTTGAGCTGGAAGCTTCACGCTCAAGCAGAAGATTGTATATTTTATGAGGGGTCATGGAAAGAGAGGGGCTCATTTTATTTGCTGCCATTCTGAAAAAGGTATCGTATTGAATTTCGGCATCTATATCAAGAATTTCAGCTTCTTCAGCAAGTTCGTAAAATTTGTCCTTTACTATGGAATCCCTCTGATGAATTATTTCTTTAAGCTCTGTTTCAAGGTTTCGGGAATAGAATTCCTTGGCGGTAATTCTGGCAATAAGATGCAAAAGGGCATGATCCTGGTCTGAATCCATATTT
>JBFWJK010000096.1:0-12530 GCA_050253255.1 Desulfobacteraceae bacterium
TCCTTCTGATTCAGCCAATTAAAATCCAGTTTGAATTTATTTTTTTGAAGAAATCTTTTCCCATTGATCTCTTAATGTAATTATAAGATTGAACACAGGATTTTCAGGATCTGAATTTTTATCAGGAGTAAAATATCCGTTTCTTTCAAACTGAAATCTTTCTCCGGGAAGCGCATTTTTCAGACAGGGCTCAACCTTGCAGTTTTTAACTGTTCTGAGAGATTCAGGATTCAGTGACTCTTCCAGCTCCCCTTTCCCGGGATTTTCCACATTGAACAGCCTGTCATAGATTTTCACACTTGCATCTGCAGCATGCTTTTGTGAAACCCAGTGAATTGTCCCCTTGATCTTTCTTCCGTCATGAGGGTTGCCGCCTCTTGAAAGCGGATCATAGGTGCACCTTACCTCGGTCACCTCTCCATTTTCATCTTTCTCATAACCAGTGCACTTGATTATGTATGCATATCTCAGTCTGACCTCACGCCCCGGCCCAAGTCTGAAAAACTTCTTTGGAGGATCTTCCATGAAGTCTTCTTTCTCAATATATATCACCTTTGAAAAAGGCACTTCTCTTTTACCCATTGATTCGTCATTGGGATGGTTTGAGCATTCAAAGATCTCTTCTTTGTCATCGTCGTAATTTTCTATTACAACCCTGAGAGGATTGAGCACACCAAACCTTCTTTCAGCCTTTATGTTCAGCTCGTCTCTTACGCAGTGTTCAAAAAGAGCTGCATCGACAACTGAATCCTTTTTTGCGACCCCTATTTTTTCGCAAAATGTTCTTATTGACTCTGGAGGAATCCCTCTTCTCCTCATACCTGCGATTGTCGGCATTCTCGGATCATCCCATCCTTCCACAATCTTTTTATTTACGAGATCTATAAGCTTTCTTTTACTCAAAACTGTATATGAAAGGTTTAATCTTGCAAACTCTGTCTGTTCGGGAACTCCATTGACCGGTTTTATGCCGCTTTCTCTTAGAATCCAGTCATAAAGAGGCCGGTTGTTTTCAAATTCAAGGGTACAGATTGAATGTGTGACACCGTTTTTTGCGTCAGAAAGACACTGGGCAAAATCATACATGGGATAAATTTTCCATTTGTCACCTGTACGGTAATGGGGAATTTTCATGATTCTGTATATTGCAGGATCTCTCATTACGAGATTTGGAGAGGCCATGTCAATTTTAAGCCTTAAAAGCTTGGACCCTTCCTCGAACTCTCCGTTTTTCATTCTTTCAAAAAGATCAAGATTCTCTTCAGTAGTTCTTTCCCTGTAAGGAGAATTTTTACCCGGTTCTGTCAGAGTCCCTCTGTGTTCTCTCACCTGTTCCGGGCTTAAATCGCACACATATGCCTTATCTTTTTTTATAAGGTCAACAGCAGTTTCATAGAAAAAATCATAAAAATCAGAAGCATAGGACAAATTATCGCCCCAGTCAAAACCGAGCCACTTTACATCCTTTTTAATTGACTCCACATAAAGTACATCTTCCTTTACAGGATTTGTATCATCAAATCTCAGATGGCATCTGCCGTTAAATTCCTTTGCCATCCCGAAATTAATGCAGATTGACTTGGCGTGTCCTATATGAAGGAATCCGTTTGGTTCGGGAGGAAATCTTGTTTCAACTGTTTTATATTTTCCCGACTCAAGGTCTTTTTTAATTTTAGTACGAATAAAATGTGAAGAAATTTCTTTTTCGCTCATTTTTTTTCCCTGTTATTTATCAAGCTATGCTGAATAGATTGTTATAAACTTGAAAAAGCTGATTCAGATACGGCTCAAAACTTTTATCATGTCCTTATCTGAAGCTTTATATTAAATTTTCATGCCCTCTCACTGAAAAAATTTCAGTTTGAAGCCGACAGCAGCCAACTTTAGATTCAATTATCATATTACCTAAAAAAAGCAAAATTTTTACTTCTTCCGGTAAATTTTAGCGATAAAAAACTGGTTTTCGTTTAATTAACAGGTATAATCCATTCAAAAATTGTATTTTAATTAAAATTTCTGATATTATCCGCTCAAAAATTTATAGTTTTCAAACTTAATAAAAAGTCTGGAAAGCCATATCGTATGGAAATTATTCAAAATAAATACAGAATTACAGGGTTTCTGGCAAAAAAACCGGGATTTACATCTTATGAGGCCGTCAATATACTGAATAAGGAAAATATCATATTAAGAAAATATGATGCTTTTATAAATTCCATAGAATTTGATGAGCTGAAAAAACAGATACAGAAGCTTAAAGATAATCCCATAGAAAAAACCGCTCAGATAATTGACATTACAACAGAAAATTCAAGCGGCAAGCTTGTTGTTATTTTTGAAAGGCCTCCCGGCAGGCCTCTTTCAACTTTTTTCGGTAAACCCTTTAACCAGAAAAAAAATCATCCTTTTTCATCTACTACGGCTTTCCTCGATCTTGCATGTAAAGTCACCGAACTTCTCAAATCGGTTCACAAAAATGACATCCCTTATTTAAATATTCATCCCGCTTCTATATTTATCGACGGAAACGACAATATAAATGCCCTTCCACCGGCCTTCAGCTCATTTTCCATAATAAAGTCAGATTCTGATCAGGGCTCAGGACCTGTGGAAAACTATATGTACTATCTTGCACCTGAGCAGATTGAAAGCTACAGCGAAGGGATCGATTTCCGCACTGATTTTTATTCTGCAGGTGTACTTTTTTACCAGTGCCTGACAGGGCTTGTTCCATTCGAAGAAATAAAAGACAGAGAAAGCTTTATAAATGCACTGGTTTCCAAAAATCCAATTCAGGAAAAGCCTCCGGAAATTTTTCCTCCTGTTCTTAAAATAATTGAAAAGCTTTTATCCAAATCAAAGGAAAAACGCTACCAGTCTCTTTACGGCCTGAGATATGACCTTACAAGATGCGTTGAAGCCTACAGGGAAAAAAACACGATCGCTTCCTTTACGCCGGGATTGAGAGATATTTCAGGAAATTTTTCCATTTCAGACAAGATATACGGCAGGGAAACCGAGTTAAGCCGCCTCCTCATCGCATTCTACAAAGCTGCAAAGGGATATAAGGAAAATATATTTATCAAGGGTGAACCCGGAATAGGAAAAACAAAACTTATAAATGAATTTCAGAAAAACGTAAGTGAAGCCGGAGGGATTGTAGTTTCCGGCAAGTTTTCCAAAAAAAACCGGCATCAGCCTTATTCTGCATTTAAAGATGCTTTTTCACAGTTTATAAGGGAAGTTTTTTCAAGAGGAGAAGACAGCGCCAACAAACTCAAGGAAAGCTTCAGACAGAACCTGAAACACAACTCAAAAATAATTTCTGATTTTATTCCTGAAATTTCCCTTCTGGTTCAGCCGGATGATGATCTTGGAGAAAAATATCCTGTAGCAAACAAAAACAGATTTTTTACAGCCTGCCGCAAGTTTCTGGAATCATGCCTTTCCTTTGCAAATCCGGTAATTCTTTTTCTGGATGACCTGCACTGGGCCGATACAGCAAGCCTTGAACTTTTCTCACTTATTTCAAAATATTTTCAGGGCGGATCGCTTCTTGTAATAGGAGCGTTCAGAAATACAAGCAATTCTTCAACAAAATACATATATGAAATCATCGACTCCATGAGGGATAACTATATCCCCTTTGAAATAATTGAACTTGAACCTCTTGCAACCCATCATATAGCCGAACTTGTACACGACAGCTTCGGAAATGACCCGGGTGAAAACGTCGCTCTTGCCAACCTGATTTTTCAGCAGACAGGAGGAAACCCTTTTCATATTCATCAGTATATTTTTTCCATTCATGCATCAAAACTGATTTATTATGATTTTGACGCAGGCATCTGGAAATGGGATTTTGATGCCGTTTACAGACAGAGCAGACAGAATTTTTCAAAAAACTATATCAATGAAATCATAAAAAAATTCACTGATAAATCAAATAAGCTTCTTTCACTTGCAGCCTGTTCAGGTACTTATTTTTCAAAAGCAAGGCTTTCCCTTATCTCAGGACTGTCTGAAAATGAAATAGAAAAACTTCTTTCTCCGGCTTTTTATTCAGGTCTTATTTTCAAGACAAGAGAAAACAACGATGAAAACTATTATTTCAGACATGACAATATTCAGCAGACTATTCTTGACTCAATGTCGCTGGAACAAAGAAAAAAAATGCATTTAAGCATTGGAGGCAAGCTTCTTGAAACCATAGAAAGCATCGATAAAACCCAGGAAAATGACAGTGAAATTTTATATGAAACTGTATATCATTTCAACGAAGGAACCGAGTTCCTTTCAAAGGATGAAAAATACAAAATTGCAAGGCTCAATTTAAAAGCAGCTCAGAATGCTATAAAATCCAGCTCAGGAAGCACTGCACTCAGATTTCTGGAAAATGCCTCAAATCTTCTTGGCAAAGATATGTGGAAGGATTCACTGGAAATTGCAACTCAGATCTGCATAGAGTCAGGATACTCAGCTCTTTTATCCGGAGATTATGAAAAAGTAAGGGAAAATGCAAAAAGGATTTTATTGAACAACAGGAATATCTTCAGCCAGCTGAAGGCATATGAGCTTTTAATAAGTTCACAGATTTCTGACAACAAGCTTGAAAGCTCAATAAAATCAGGAATTTTTATTCTTGGAAAGCTCGGCATTAAAATTAATGAATACCCCGGAAAATTAAAAGTTGTTTATACTGTATTAAAAACCAAATTTATTCTTTCCTCCAATCCTAAGGCAAAAATAAAAGAACTTAAGCCTATGGAAGACAATGTAATGCTCACTGCCATGAGAATTCTGTCTCTTCTTTTGACACCGAGCTATCTTTCATATCCCCAGCTTCATCCAATACTCTGCTCTCTTATGGTAAAATTAAGCCTGAAATACGGTTTCTGTTCAGAAACTTCTTATGCTTTATCTGCTTTTGGAATTTCTATTAACAAAATTTTAAATGATTATGATTATGCATCCTACCTGGGTGACATAAGTCTTGAGCTGGGTGAAAACCATAAGAATTCAATTGGTTACGCAAGGTCTCTCATCGTTAACTCAATGTTTTTAAAGCACTGGAAACACCCCGTTAATTCATGTCTTCCAATGCTCAGAAAAGGTAAGGAAACAGCTTTTGAACTTGGTGATTTTGAATTCGGCGCACACGGAATGCAGACTCTTCTAAGCTACTCTCTTTTTGCAGGCCATCCTCTGGCAAATATAAGAAAAGAGCTTGAAATTGCAGAAATAACTCTTGAACAGATGGGTCAGAAGCTTGCTCTCAATCATGCGCGGATTTTTATAAAACTTACAAAAATTTTTTTAAAGGAATCTGAATTAAGGCCCTTAAGCCGGCAGGAAATACTATTAAGCCCTAAAATAACTGACGACATAAATGAAATACCTGATATTACAGGAAAATTTTTAATAAATTTTGCAAACAGCTTTATATATCTGTATATGAACAACATTCCAAAAGCTGACAAATACTGGAAGGAAGCAGATAAGAATATCAAAGGGGCCGCCTCTATTCTGATATATCCCTATCATCTTTTCATAGGTTCATTCATTTCTCTTTTAAAATATGAAAAAATTACCAGCCATAAATATCAGAGGCACATTGGGGAAGAATTTGCCGAAAGAACAAGAAAATTCAGGAAATATGCCAACCTTGCGCCTGCAAACCACTATCACAGATATATTCTCATAAAAGCTGAAAAAGCAAGAATTTCTAAAAACTTTAAAAAAGCTGAATTTTTTTATCAACAGGCTATAAATCAGGCAAGGGAAAGTGATTTTACCCAGGACGAAGCTTTATTTTCTGAGCGGGCATATGTTTTTTTCAGAGATACAGATAAAAGCAAGACAGCATACAGTTATCTCAACCAGGCTGTTTCAGCATATAAAAAATGGGGATGTCTTTTAAAGCTTTCAAGTCTTATTGGCACAGAAAATTTAAGAATAGATGCGGAAATCAAATATTTTCCAGAACCGGATTTCCCCCTCAGGAGCTTTCCAAAAATTTTCAGAGCGCTGCGTCTTTTGTCTGAAAAAATTTTAAAAAGTGAGCTCATTTTACAGCTTATGGACATCATAACTGATATTTCAGGTGCAACCCATGGATATTTTATTGAAATTAAAGAGAATGTTCCTGTTGTATCGGCTTCTGCATCCGCAGATGCAGGGCCTGAATTCTACCAGCCGGGAGCAGGGATTTCATCTTTTTCAGGAATACTTGAACCTGTTGTGCATAATGTATTTCAGACAAGGCAGACTTTTTTCCCGGAACAGATTTCAAGAGAATATTCAAAACTTTTCACCCCTGATGCAGAAAAAATACCTAAATCTGTCATCTGTCTTCCTGTTATCAGGAGGCAGAATCTAAAAGGTGTAATTTATCTTGAAAATATTGACATAAAAAATGTCTTTACACAGGACAAGGTAGAACTTCTGACAATTATCTGCGCTCATACAGCAATATGCCTTGAAAACATGGAAAAATTCAGTTCTCTTACAGAAAAAATAGGGGACAAAAACCAGGCTCAGGATATAATCCAGGAAGCAACAACAAAACTTGAGGAGAGAATCAAGCAGAGAACAGAGGATCTGATTAAACTCAACAACAAGCTCCAGAAGGAAGTGGAGTTCAAGCTCAAGGCTGAAAAAGCTCTTATTCAGAGTGAAACAAAATACAGAACTCTTGTGGAAAGAATGAACGACGGACTCGGAGTTCAGGACAAAAACAGGGTAATAAATTATGTAAATGCAAGAATGTGCGCAATTACAGGTTACAGTCAGTCGGAACTGATAGGCAGAAAATCCTATGAGCTTCTTGAAGAGCTTGTTGACGACCCCTCAATATTCCATCCTTCAAACCTTGAACAAAGTCTGGTTTTCGAGCATGAAATAAAAACAAAGGACAAAAGGAGAGTGACTGTTCTTTTTCAGGGACAGAATCTGTATGACAATGAAGGAAACTATGAAGGAAGTTTTGCAGTTATAACAGACATTACAAAGCTCAAGCAGCTCACACTTGACATTGCAGAAAGGGAAGAACAGATAAGAGCTCTTATAAACGCTACAAGAGACTCGGTTATCATGATTGACTCTGAGGGAATTATCATAACTGCAAACAAAATAGCCGCTAAAAGATTCGGTTTTTCTCCTGAAGAGTTCATAGGGCAGAAAATTTTTGAGTTATTCCCGGAAAATTTCATAAGAAACCAGAAAAAATATATCAGCCAGATTACAACCACAGGCCAGATAATAAGATTTCAGGACACTGCGGGCGAGTATATCTATGACATAACCTTATACCCGGTAAAAGGTAATACAAACAAAATAGACAGAATTGCAATATATGCAAAGGATATAACCGAGCTTAAAAAAGCAGAGGAGCAGATAAGCTCCCTTACCAAGGAAATCATAAAGGCACAGGAAAATGAAAGAAAGAAAATTGCTCTTGATCTCCATGACCATGTTGCACAAAATCTTTCTTTTCTAAAAATAACAGCAGACTCTCTTAAAAACTTCAAAGACAGCGATCTTACAGAAAAAATTCAGATTCTCTCAAACGGCCTCAAGGACTCGATATCTGATATCAGACATATATCCTATGACCTGAGACCGCCGAACCTTGATGAACTCGGTCTGGTGAAGGCAATTTATCAGCATTGTGAAGAATTTTCTCTTAAGTACGGAATAGAAATAGATTTTACATCAGCAGGCATGGAAAATATTGATTTCAGTTTTGACATAGAAATAAACATTTTCAGAATAATCCAGGAAGCCCTGAACAATATTTTAAAACATTCAAAAGCAGATATGGCAAGAATACGTCTGATTGCATCCTACCCCAGGGTAATTCTGAGAATAGACGACAACGGTTCAGGGTTTGACGTAAAAGCAGAATCTGACCTGAATGCGGCAGGGCAGAAAATGGGTCTGAAAGGTATGAGAGAAAGGATTTCTCTTATAGGAGGGAAAATGGAAATAAATTCTATTTTGGGTTCAGGCACAAAAATTGTTGCAGAAATACCATATCCTGAAATAAATACACACTGAGTTCAAAATTAAATATTTTTTTCGAAAAAACTTAATAAAAACGGAACATTTATTATGATTGTCTGCCTTGGTTCAAAAAATCCAGTTAAACTCAAAGCTGTTAAGACTGCATTCAAGCTTTTCTATGAAAAGGAAAATATTGATTTTAAAAATTTTCAAGTACCTTCTCTTGTAGCTGACCAGCCTCTTAACCTTGAAGAAACTATAAAAGGTGCTTCAAACAGGTCTGTAAATGCCTTTAACAAAACAAACTGCATGCTTGGCTGCGGAATAGAATCGGGAATATTTAAAGATCCTCTGGAAAATATTTTTTACAACACAACCGTATGTGCAATTTTTGACGGAAAAAAAATTTTTAAGGGAATCGGTCCCGCTTTTAAACTTCCGGAAAAAGCATCAGACCTTCTTGTGAATCAAAAAATGGAACTTGATGCCGCTGTTCAGGAATCAGGATATACAACCAATACAAGAATAGGCTACAGCGAGGGACTTATCGGAATTCTAAGCAGCGGCAGGGTTGACAGAATGCAGTACACAATACCTGCAGTTCAGATGGCCCTTATTTCATATATTAACAATATCTAAAACCCTGAAGATATTTGGCCAGACTTATTCCGGAACCGGGCAGTTGAGAAGTCAGGGATATCCTTTATAAAAATATTGCAAAATCCCTGTCAGGCTCTTTTATGAGCTCCGCCCGGGAAACGCCTTGTAATTATTGAAATAACTTCTTCAGCACTTGACTCAATAGGCTTGTTGCTCACATTAATCATTGTGAACCTGTTTTGTCTGTAAAGCTTCCTGACTGCCTCAACCTCCCTGAAAACTCCGGAAGCCGAAGAATAATCAATTCCTGTATTGTCCATTCCGACCCTTGACCGTCTGATTCTTCTATGGGACATAAGCTGTTCTGAATCAATAAATAAAGCGACTACCCTTCTCTTGTCAGCAGCCAGAAGTTCATCAATAAGAGGAAGATCTACAACTATGGGAACATTGGCAACTTTCCATCCCTGGAAGGCAAGATACATGCTTAAAGGTGTTTTTCCAGATCTTGAAACACCGACAAGAATTATTTCCGCCTGTTCAAGATCGTGAGGATTAACTCCGTCATCGTGTGAAACTGCAAATTCGATTGCATTTATCCTGTTCATGTCAACCTGATTGAACCGCCTGAATCTTCCCGGTTCACAAATAGGTTTTACATTCATTTTCTCAGAAAGAATATCTAAAAGAGGCCCCATTGCATCAATAACAGAAATACTGAATTTTGCTGCATAACTTTCAAGATGCGCCCTGATTTCATCTGACACAAGAGTATGAACAATTATAGCCCCGGCCTCGACAGCCTCCTGAACGGCCTTTTCAACCTGCTCTTTTCTTTTAACATGAGCAACTTTTTTTATCTGGCATCTGTAGTCCGGGAACTGAACAAGAGCTGATTTTAAAAGCTGTTCTCCGTTTATTCCCTCACCGCATGAAATAACAAATACCGGAGGGCCCTGCATCTGAGTCAAATTTTTTTTCATAATAAATCCTTAATTATTAAAAAGATAATGAAGCATCACTGTATTTTCATCTATCCTGCTGCAGTTTTTCAAAGTAAGCCGGGCTTCTGTCTCTGAGCTGAAAACAGAAAGCCCCTTACCGAACATAAGCGGAGAAACCGTAAAAACAGCTTCATCTATAAGTCCTTTTTCAAGAAATAATGTATTGGTAAATGCTCCGCCGCACAAAACCGCTTCCCTGAATCCTTCTTTTTCGAGTTCATGAAGAAGATCTTCAGGTTTTCCAGAAAAGAATCTGAGATTTTTCTCAGGTTTGTCCTCATCAGCATTTCCCATAACAATATTGAGTCTGTCCTTTAAAACGGAATTTAAAGTTTTAAATGTGTTTTTACCCATTATAACAACTTTTGCTCTTCCCGAAATTTCAGAAAAAAGTTTTTTATCCGACTTTGAAGACCAGTCTGTATATTCGTGGGAATGTCTTGCAGTAAAACCGTCAGCCGTAAGAGCCATCACAAGAGTTACCTTAATTTGCCTCTGCCCTGTATTTTTCTTCATAAACCTTCATCACCTCTGATATTGGGTGTTCTTTTAACAGTGAAGCTGCAAGTTCTTTTGCTTCAAGCCTGTCATTGATATCATCCTCTATCATACCTTCGAGCATGAGTCTTACAAGGGAAATTTTTGCCTCCTTGTATCTCATTGCCTCATCAAAAGCTTCAATCATTTCCTCATCAGGCTCAAATTCTCCGGGATCAATTAAATTTGCCTTTTCAAGAACACTTTTTTTTTCCGGGTCAGGAATATTGCTGAACCTGGCTCTAAGATATCCCGGAAATTTTGATAAAACCTTATCCATTCTTTAAACTCCTTATAATTTTGGTCCAAATATTGCTTTTAATTAAGAGTAAATTTTATTGTCACTTTTTATAAACTTTTGAAAGACAGAGAATACAATGACTATCTCAAAAATTTTTCACTCCATTATAATTATAATTTTTATATTGTCATCCCATGGATGCGACAATAATGAAACAAATAATACCAAAAAAGACGAAATTCTGACGTCTTCAAAAACAATCGGGAGTTCTGGAGGAGAAGTTTTTCTTGAATATTCCGGGAAAAAGGCAACAGCAGTCTTTCCTGAAAACACACTTGGCTCAGAAGAAAGAATTGTTCTCAAACGACAGACATATCTCCCGGCTCCACTTGAAACAGAAGTTGTTCAGGCAGGAGACTGCATAAATTTTTCACCTGAAGGGTTGATATTCAATAATAAAGTGACACTTGGAATACCATTTTATGAACGTTTTGCAGATTCCGGCAGTAAAATCGGAATAAAATACTACGACCCGATTCTCGGCAGCTGGACTGAGGTAGATGTAAAAAAAGTAGACTCATCCAAAAACATTGTATATTTTGAAACCGATCATTTTTCAAACTACATAGCTTACATAGAAGAAAAACTACCATATTATCCGGAACATCAGCTTGCAGAGGGAGAATATTTCACAGGAGCTCCTTATTACTACACTAAGCCTGACGGGACAAAAGAACTCAGGGTAAAAGGCTGCATAAACAGGCAGGAACTTATGTGTGCTGAACCCTGGCACCTGAGCATATTCCTGTATCAGGGGAACCAGCTTATTAAAATAGTTGACAGATTTTTTACACTGAATCATTTAAGCGGATATCATGCTGAATTGTCTGAAGACGGTTCCTATGTTACCTTTGACACTTGGGAAATGTTTCCAAAAGTCAAGGAATCCGGAGATGCAAGACTCTGGGACTGGCAGTGCGAGTTTGTAAAGGAGCACACAAAGCTTTTAAACTACAGGGTTTATTCAGATGATGACCCTCAGTATGTCCAGGATGAAGCCGGTGAAAAAATTTATGCGGAAATAATGGCCATTGATGAAAAACATGTTAAAATCCAGTGGCAGATAAATATTGTTCCGGAAATAAAGCCGGCCAAAGCACTATCAATAAGATTTGAAGCAAGGTATAACCCCTGATGCAGAAAAATAATGACAAGAAAAAAAAATACATTAAATACATTACCGCAGCTGTTATTTTATGTGTTCTTGCAGCAGCGGGTCTGATATACAACGAATATTATCAGAGAAAATTCCAGTTCAAGGGGCTCGGTGATATTTATCAGGCCAGAAACAGGCAGTACAGACTTTTCACTGAAAGAAAAATTACTGAAAACAACAAAGGGAATCCTTCCAAGGAGGAAATAAAAAACCTCCCTTCATTCAAGACAAGATTCAGTACTTCCCTTGCCGACGGAAGCTATCTTGCAATTTCATTCGATTTCAGATTCACAAATGCTGACGGCATAAAAGAGATAAGAAGAAAGTGGGAAAGAATTTCCTATGCTTCTTCAATTGCAGTCTCCCCATATTCAGGAAAAGAAATAAGAGAAGGAAGCAAGGATGAAATTCTTGTAATAATTGAAAATCAGGTAAGAAAAAGAATTTTTTCAAGTATTGAGTATATTTATATTGATGAGTTTGTTCTCAGATAAAAGTCTGCTTTTTTACATATTTCTGTATCAGAATTTATAACCCTGCTTTCAAATAAAAATTATTTTACTCTTATTTCTACACAAACTCACCTTATATAAGACTTTTACTTCAATCTTTGCATACCAGGCTTAGATAGAATAATTTATTTGTATGCAAAATTTTATAGTTCATACACAGCCTTCATGAATCAACAGACACAGGCCTTAAAATCTGTTAATTTGGGACAGGTTAAATAATTTTTCCTTGACGCACGCCCTTATTAGACGTAATTCAATTTTTTTACACTAAACAAGTCAGAGTAAATAAATGGCAATGAAAAAAAAACTTATAATCTGCATTATCAGCAACAGAATCAATCCGCATTCATTCGGTCAGGTATTATATGTAAGAAATATCGCAAGAGAAATGGCAGAAATGGGACACCAAGTTTATT
>JBFWJK010000097.1:0-12320 GCA_050253255.1 Desulfobacteraceae bacterium
TGAAGTTCCGTATAGAAGAGATGTTTTTTCAAGTGATGAAATATAGCTCCCCTCTTCAGCATATGTTTCTGTTATGACAGCATCGAAGGGGGCTTTTATTACAGTTCTTGAAAGATCCAGCTCTGCCTTTGAAAGTTCGGCCTTTGCAGATTCAAGTTTTGCCTTTGCTGATCTGAGCTGAGGTTCCCGCAGGGCCAGAGTTTTGTCCTCGATTGTATCCATCCCTGATTTTTCATAAAAACCAAGCTCTTTTCTTGCACTTTCCTGTTTTCCCATTTCAAGACTCAGATCAGCCTCGGCCTGTTTTACCTGCGCTTTGAGCTTTTCAATCTGATAGAGATAATCATCTTGTTCAATTTTTGCTATTGTTTCGCCTTTTTTTACAATTCCTCCGGGATAATAATTTTTTGAAACAAAGATTATTCTTCCGCTTACAGATGTTTTGAGTTCAACCTTTTTTTCAGGAACCACGGTTCCCATTCCGTTTATTATTATCCGGCAGTCCTTTTTTTCAAGGGGCTGAACATCTACATAAAAGGCCTTTACATCTTTTTTAGCCCCTTTTTTTACTGCAGGTTTGGAGTGCATGAAAAAAGTGTAGCTTTTAATCCCTGTGAAAATCAGTAAAATGAAAACAGCAGTTTTTATTGAGATTCTTACGATTTTTAAATTTTTCTCATTCATTTTTATTTTCCATGTCTTTTACAAATTGTTTTGTCCATGTGCTTCCTATTGCTCTGTAAAGAGATATCCTGTCTTCAATGAGAGCCGATTTTTCACTTATGAGAACCGACTCGAGGTTTTTCAGATAGTTGTATCTTTCAATGTATGAAATATAGTCGGAGCTTCCGTTTTTGTACTCATTTTCAGCATAGAAAAGAGAGGCCTCAGATGCTTTTATTCTCTGCTCCAGAAAAAGAAGTTTTTCCTTTTGGGCTTTTTCCTGAGAAACGGCATCCGAGACTTCCTTAAAAGCAGAAAGAACAATGTCTTTGTATGAATATAAATATTCGTTTCTTTCAGCTTTTGATCTTTTGACTTCCTGTCTTAAATAACCTCCTCTGAACACAGGTGCAGTTAAATTGGCCGCAAGTTTTGAAATCCAGTCATCAAATGAAAGGGAAAATTCATTGGATGAAAGTCCTGCTGAGGCCGAGATTGAAAGACTTGGAAGCATATTTTTTTTTGCGTTATAAAGATTTTGTTCCGAAGCCATAAGCCTTGAAAAAGAGGCCTTTATATCTGGTCTCGATTCAAGAAGATCCGAGCTGATGCCGGTTTCAGGCATTTGTGGAAGATCGGGAAGTTTTTGTGTCTTTACTTCAAGGGAATCAAGCCCAGTGAGGTAGAGAAGTCTGTTGGAAAGGAGCTGTTTTTCCAGCCGTGCCGAGTTTATTGTCTCTTTCAGGGCCAGAATTTCCTTTTTGTGGTCATAGACATCTGATGCATTTGCCATTCCGTTTTTATATCTCAGTTTTAAGACTTTGAGCTGTTTTTGATTTTCATTTAAAATTCCATCAAGAATTTCAAGTCTTGAGCTGACAGAAACATAATTTTTCCATGCGCTTACTGTTTCAGATGCAATTGTAACGGCAGCAGACTCAAGATCACTTTGAGCTGCATTTCTGCTGAATCTGGATGCGTTTACCTGAGAGTTTATTTTTCCCCATAAGTCTATTTCATAGCCTGCTTCAAGGCCTATGGAGGACGATTTTGAGGTGTTTTTATCTGTTCTGGTTTCAGATATTCCCCCGTTTATGTCAATGTCAGGGAAAAGGTCTGATTTTTCCTTTGCCAGGGCAGAATCAGCCTTTTTTAAAGTTTCAAAGGCTTTTTTTATTGTGTTGTTGTTATTTAAAGCAGTTTCAACAAGAAAATTAAGCTCCTCATTATTAAAATCCTGCCACCATCTGTCTATTTTTGCCTTTCCGTAGAAGTTTTCATTAAATGCCTGCGGAACTTTTACTTCTAAGCTGTTCTCTTTTTCATGCTGAAAAGAGGCACAGCCGGAAAAAAGAACAATTAAAAATATTGCTGTAAAAATTTTTTGTTTCATTTTTTTCCTGTAAAATCAAAATTTATAATAAATTGAGCTTTATAGCCCGGAACTGTTCAAAATATCCCTGAGTTTTTTTCTTGCCCTTATCAGAAGAGCTTCCACCGAGCTTTCGGTTTTATCCATGATTTCTGCAATTTCACTGTATTTAAGTTCAGCTCTGTATCTTAAAAGAACAGCTTTTTTCTGTGTTTCAGGAAGCTTTTCAACAGCATTGTAAAGAATTTTTTCTTCCTGATTTTTGCAGATCATGTCAACTGTGTTTTCAAAAAAATCTGTTTCAGGAATACTGCCGAAGTATACAGGCTTTTTTTTCCTGAGAAAATCGATGCAGAGATTGTTTGCAATTTTAAAAAGGAATGATCTTACTTCCTTTTCAGGATCAAAAGCTGCAATATTCCTGTAAAATCTTAAAAAAGTTTCCTGAACCATGTCGTTTGATTCTGTCTCATCTTTTATCATGTAAATACAAAATGAGTATAATGGTCTTTGATATCGTGACACCAGCTCTTCAAAAGCCCCGGAATCCGACAGAAGAATCAGGTTTACAAGGTCATTGTCCGTATACTTTTTTAATGATTTTGAAAATTTCATAAAAATCAGGGTTTCTTTTTAAAATGATCTTCAAGCTGCCTGTGGATTGAGTCAAAGTATCCGGGTGCATTTTTCCCAAGAATTGAGTCAACTTTTTCTATGTGGCCAATAAAAAGCATTTCCTTTTTGTCTATGCCTGATTCCAGCTGTTTTTTGAGATTTCCAATTTTATCATTATTTCTTTTTACTTCTGAATAAAGGTTTAAAATTTCCATTCTTTTTTTATGAATATCAATATACGCATTTTTCATGGAAGAATGAAAATTTTTAATTTCATTTTCAAGCTCTCTGGTTTCACTCTCTGAAAGGTTAATTTCTGAAACTGCTTTTTTTGACATGTGAAGAAAAGCTTTTTTGGGTGAGAGAGGAATGGACATTAAATGGAAAACAAGAAAAATAATAAATCCTGCATTAAGTCCTATGGAAAAAAAAAGTATAATTTTCAGTCTGAATGTATTCAAAACAGATCTCCTTTATCAGAGTTGACTGCAAGCACGTAAGTTCCCGATGAAATGCTGTCGGATCTGAGTTCAAAGGTTTTGCTGGCAAGCCCGAATCCTATTATAATTCCCGCTGCGGCACAGGCAAGAGCAATTGTTTTTAAAGGCTTTTTGGAACAGTTGAGCTTAATTGGATCTGAAGCCGGTTTTTTTATTTTTTCAAATTCTGAAACAATTATTTTTTTCAGATTTTCCGGGGGATTTATTTCCGGGATTTTTTTCAGTTTTTCAATTACAAGCTTTTCTCCATCATAATAACTTCTGCATCCGGGGCATTTTTTGAGATGCCTTTGTAGTCTGATCCTGCTGACAATACCTGTTTCATTGTCCAGAAACTTTGAACTAATTATTCTAAATTTGCTGCAGTCCATTTTTTTCTCCTTCTGCCTTTTGTTAGAGTTAATACGGTTGAAAAATAAAAAACCTTCGCAATTTTTTTGTTTAAGCTCTTTAATTTGAAAAAA
The DNA here is from genome assembly GCA_050253255.1 of Desulfobacteraceae bacterium. Classification (GTDB taxonomy): domain Bacteria; phylum Desulfobacterota; class Desulfobacteria; order Desulfobacterales; family JACKCP01; genus JACKCP01. The sequence goes on from JBFWJK010000097.1 coordinate 3,615, forward strand.
GAATGCTTGTTATGATAGTACATATAAAAAATGTTTGACTTATCTAATCTTTGGTTTTATAAAGTTTCAACAAAGTTTTGTGAATCTAAAATTATATGGAGTCTATAATGGTGCTGGTGTGTTTGAGACAAATGGAAAAAAATTCCCGGGGAACCATAAAAAAAATCAATGGCTCAAGGGAAATGGAAAGAAGAATAAGAGATCTTGGTCTTTTTTCAGGAGTAAAGTTCAGGGTTGAAGGAAGAGCTCCCTTGAAGGATCCTGTAGCTTTGAGGCTTGAAAACTGCAAGATCACACTGAGAAACAATGAGGCGGATCTTATAATGGTTGAGCCTGAAGGAGGTGCAGTATGAGTGCTTCACTTGCTCTGGCCGGAAACCCCAACTCAGGAAAAACCACCCTTTTCAATTCACTTACAGGTGCAAGACAGCATGTGGGAAATTACCCCGGGGTTACAGTGGAAAAAAGAGAAGGGAACTGGGTTGTAAACGGAAAAGCCGTAAAAGTTACAGATCTTCCAGGAACATATTCCCTTACAGCCTATTCTCTGGAAGAAAAGGTTGCAAGGGATTATCTGCTTGAAAACAGATCTTCTGTGGTAGTCGATATTCTGGATGCAACAAATCTGGAGCGTCATCTTTTCCTTGCCGTTCAGTTCATGGAGCTTGGAGTTCCTCTTATACTGGCCGTAAATATGATGGACGAAGCCGAAAATTCGGGTATTGAAATCGATATAAACCTTTTGTCTTCTCTTTTGAATATCCCTGTTGTTCCAACAGTTGCAAGGGAAGGAAAAGGAAAGGACGAAATATATAAGGAGCTTGAAAAAATTGATATTTCAAGCTTCAAAGGCTCTGGCTTTGAAATTTCCTACGGTGATATTATCGATGCAGAAATAAATGAACTTGAAAAAATTATCAGCGGTTTCACTTCAGTAATTCAGAAGTATCCCTCAAGATGGACTGCAATAAAATATCTTGAAGAAGATCCTGAAATAATAAAGATAGTCAATAAGGCTGATGTCAGAGGAGAAGCGAAAACAATACTTGAGGATCTCAGGAAAAAAACAAGAAGTCTTTTTGACATGGATCCGGAAACCATGATTTCGGATAAAAGGTACGGTTATATTTCAGGTATAGCAAAGCAGACTGTAAGATATAAAAAAGAATCTGCAGACAGACACAAGGTGTCTGACAGAATAGATGCAGTTCTCACCCACTCGATAACAGGCCCGGTTTTTATGGCGGCTGTTTTTTACCTTCTTTTCAAGGCAACATTTGTGATTGGTGAAATTCCAATGGGCTGGCTTGAATCTTTTTTCGGATTTGCCGGAGACATTGTAACAAAGCTTGTTCCTGAAGGACTTCTTCAATCGCTGATTGTGGCCGGAGTAATTGACGGTGTGGGAGGAGTGCTGGGATTTGTTCCGCTTATAGCAATAATGTTTTTCATGATTTCTTTTCTTGAAGATGCAGGATACATGGCCAGAATGGCTTATATGCTTGACCGTATTTTCAGAACATTCGGACTTCACGGAGCGTCTGTGATGCCGTTTATAATTTCAGGGGGAATCCCCGGAGGCTGTGCTGTTCCGGGTGTTATGGCTGCAAGAACCTTAAAGAGTAAAAAGGAAAGAATTGCAACAATTCTTACAGCTCCTCTTTTAATGTGCGGTGCCAAGGTTCCGGTTTTTGTTCTCTTATGCGGAGCATTTTTCGGTGAAAAAGCGGCAATGGCAATGTTCTGGCTGACCATGGGCGGATGGGCTGCAGCGCTTTTAGCTGCAAAGCTTTTAAGAAGCACCTTGATAAAGGGAGATTCAACCCCTTTTATAATGGAGCTTCCTCCATACAGAATGCCGACCTTGAAAGGAGTTCTTCTTCATACATGGGAGCGGGCGAAACAGTATATAAAAAAGGCTGGTACATTTATTCTCGCAATTTCAATTGTGATCTGGGCCATGATGACATTTCCACAGCTTTCAGAGCAGGAAGTCTCAAAATATGAAGAAAACATTAAAAATGTTTCAGTTCAGTACCAGGGAACTGAAGAACTGGACTCAAAACTTGCTGAAGCAGAAAATTTAATGAAACAGGCAGAACTCAAAAATTCAGTTGCAGGAAGACTTGGAACAGCCATAACACCTGTTACGGAACTTGCAGGCTTTGACTGGAAAACAAACATTGCACTGATAGGCGGATTTGCGGCAAAGGAAGTTATAGTTTCAACTCTTGGAACAGCATATTCCCTTGGGGAAACAGACCCTGAAGCTCCGGAAGCATTGTCTGACAAGCTTGTAAATGACCCGGGGTTTGACTATATAACCGCAGTGAGTCTGATGATTTTTGTGCTTCTTTATGCTCCATGCTTTGTTACAGTTGTGGCAACTGCAAAAGAAATAGGCTGGAAATGGGCAGTGTTTGGAGTTGTATCAAATACAGTTCTTGCTTTCGGGCTTTCAGTCCTTTTTTATCAGACTGCAAGGCTTGGCATTTTTTCCTGATAAATAATCAGGATTGATATATACCTTTAAAAGTCCGGTATTAATTTTTTAAATGCCGGACTTTTTTGATTTTGTCCTGATATTATTTTTTTAATAAATCCTGATAATCCTGTCCCCGTCGATATCAGTTTCTTCAACATTATATGCACTTTGAGGAGTTCCATGAAATTCTAAAAGATATTCCGCAAAGGCATCCTGTTCTCCGCCTGTTTTTGCAAATGAACTTTTCTTTGGATCTTTTGAAAAGTCGACTCCTTCATTTAAGCCTTCACCTTCATAAAGATTTGTTCTTTCAGGCGATAAAAGCAGATCAAAAGGATAGGAGTTTCCTCCCTGCGCAAGAAAATATATGGTTACAAGCCTGAATCTCCGGTCAGGATCTCCGGTAATTATACCGTTTGAAACAACAAGATCCTTATCAGATGTGAAATCATCATTTAAAACTGCAAGCTCAATTATTCTGCCGCCTGTTCCCTTTGATGTTCTGGGTGTTTTGTTTAAATCGTAAACTATTCTCATTCCTGCAATCTGTGGAAACTGTCCCGGATATTCTCCTTCACCGCTTGCTGAAACGGAATGTTCCATTATGTCTTTTAATTCCTCTGCTGTAACTGAAAAGCATACAAGCCCGTTGTCAAACTTAAGAACTGCTCTTAGGTGACCTTCTGTTACTGCACCTTGTTTTGTACCATTTTCTTCATTTGCAGGGGGAGGAATGAAAGTCACATCATTTGGACCGGTTGAACCCGGAGGGACAACTACATTTCCTATTTCAGTCCTTATATCGCCGCCGTTTTTTACCGAAATGTCAACCTTTGAGTCTGAAAGAAGATTTGCATACCATAAATTTGCCTCTGAGGTGAGATTCCCAAGGTTTGTTTCCTGGGTTCTTACCTTTATGCCTCTTCCTTCAAGAAATACGTCAGTATATCCAAGGACATTTGAGTACCGGGATTTTATTACATCCTGAAGGGCATCTCTTATTTGTAAAATCCGGGGATCAGGGGCTGCAGAAAAATAATCTGCGTTTTGAAAGTTTGATGCAATGGGGCCGTTTAAGGAAGAATCGAGTTTTGAGGGAATAATGGCTCCCTTTGAATCAAAATCTGCAACAAGTCTTCCAAGGTATTTGTAATCTGCATCTACATTTACAACAAGAACAGGCTGATCTGATGGTGAGGTAAAAATAAGCGGATATGTATCTTTTGGCTCATCTCCGGGTAAAAGAATATCATTTTCATCTGCAAGAAGAGTATTGGAACCTCCCGCAACAATTATATCAACGTTTTCAAGAAGTGAAGCGAGCTGTTTTTCAATGGAAATCTGCTGCATATGGGAAAGAAGAATGATTTTATTTATCTGCATTTTCGAAAGATCGTCAACGCAGGTTTGAATTATCTGTGCAAGTTCTTTTATGTCCCGGCCGCTTGAAGGAGTAACTTCAATGTCTCCTGTGGAAGTAATGTTTGGAAACTCGGGAGAAGATGCTCCTACAATTCCGATTTTTTCACCGTTTATTTCAAGAACAGCGCTTTTTGCAATTTTTCCTCCAAGGTTTTCTGCTCTTTCACAGTCATTTCCAATTTCAACATTAGTTCCGGGACCGAAAGATGGATCTCTGGAAAAATCCATATTGCAGGAAAGGTATGGAAATTCTGCCCTTCCAGGGCCGTTGTCTGCACTCAGTGCATCTGCAAATGCTGCGGGGCCTGCATCGAGTTCATGGTTTCCTACAGCAGAGGCCATGACTCCAAATCTGTTTAATATAGAAATGTCTGCACTTCCGGGATTATTACTTTTTGTAATTTCCCTTACCCTGTCATGTTCGGCGGCATAAAACCTTGGACCCTGGATAATATTGTCGCCCGAGCTTACAACAATTGTCGGATAGCTTGAATTATTCTTAAGGCCGTTTATTATGGCTGAAAAATTATCGAGATTTTTCAGGGCACTGTCTTCATTTCCGTCAATATCTGAAAAATGAAGAACCTGAAGCCTGAAATAAGAGGTTTCCCGGTTTTTGAGGTCATTTGAATGGGAACAGGATATAAAAGCTGAAAGAAAAACAAAAACAGTAAGTTTAAAGAAGATTTTATTCATTTTTCATATTTCCCTTGCAATTTCTGCAACAAAAACAGGGCGGTTGTTTTCGTCAACAGCTGCAACAGCAGTATATCCTTCAAATTTTTTTGAAGAACCGTCAGGATAATCAACCCGGCTGACATTAAAAATATTTTCCCCTGTTTCAAAGGTTTTCAGACTATGGCAGTTTTCGCATGGAGTATTTCTTTTCATATATACCTTATAACATTTTTTGTTCAAAGGCGGTTCCAGAGCAGTTTCTTCGGCTTTTTTGTTTGCCCATACAATATTTAATTCCTTATCAAGCACAATTATTACCTCAGGAAGAATTTCTGTAATTTTTTCAAAATCTATTGTATTTTTTTCCATGATATGACCTTCTTGTTTTATTAACTTAACGGTGAATTTACATGCTATATAAAAGTTTTTTCCACATTCCCACAATAGGAGCCGCAACAGAAAAAAAAATCTGGAACTGCGGTATCTGCTCAATGGATGATTTTTTAGACTCTCCTCCTGATTTTATTTCTCCCAAAAAAAAGGAACTTATTTTTGAACATATTGAATTATCAAAGGAAAAAATAAAAAACAACGATCCTGTTTATTTTGCGGAAAATCTTCCTTCCAAAGAACACTGGAGAATTTTCAATCAGTACCGGAATTCATCTGTTTATCTAGATATAGAAACCACAGGACTTGATTTTTATCACAGTCACATAACTTCAATTGCAATGTATGACGGAAGAAAAATAAAATATTATGTTTACGGCAGAAATTTAGATGACTTTGTAAATGACATAAAAGATTATAAAGTAATAATTACCTACAATGGCAAATCCTTTGACATTCCATTCATTGAAAAGTTCTTTAATATTTCCTTGAATCATGCACATCTTGATTTAAGGCACATTTTAAAAAGTCTTGGATTTTCAGGAGGACTCAAATCCTGCGAACGGCAGTTTGGAATAGGACGAAAAGATCTTTTAGGGGACGTTGACGGTTTTTTTGCTGTGGAACTATGGAATGATTATATCAGGAGAAAAAATGCAAAAGCCCTTGAAACCCTTTTGTCATACAATATTGAAGATGTGCTCAACCTTGAATATTTAATGGTTGAGGCATACAACAGAAAAATTCTTGAAACTCCTGCGCAAAACTCACCTGTTTTCCATGGGAAAAAGCCTTTGAATCCTTTTAAGATAGATCGTGAAACCATGGCTTATGTGAGCAGAGTTGTCTCAATAAACCGTTTTTCATAAAATTCCCATGTTCTTTGCCTCAAATTCAAGCTGATCTCTGAAACCGGGATGGGCTATTTTAATAAGTTCCTTTGCTCTTTCTTTTACAGACCGGCCTTTAAGCCTTGCCATTCCGTATTCTGTGACAACATGGTGAACAAGAGTTCTTGGAAGTGTAGTGACTGTTCCCGGCTGAAAATACGGAACAATCCTTGATTTGAGGTTTCCTTCCCTGTCCTTGTAAGTAGATTTAAGCGCGATTATTCCCTTTCCTCCTTTTGAATGAAAAGCTCCTGTAATAAAGTCAAGCTGTCCGCCTGTTCCGGAAATATGTGAGAAACCAAGACTTTCTGAAGATACCTGAGAAAAAAGGTCAACTTCCAGGGCATTGTTTACTGCAGTAAATTTTGGATTTAAAGCAATGATTTTAGGGTCATTAATGTAATTTACAGGATATGACGCGCAGTTTGGATTTCTGTCAATAAAATCATAGAGTCTTTTTGATCCAAGGGCAAAGGTATAAGCCATTTTCCCCTTATCAATAATTTTATTTACGCCTGTTATAATTCCGGCTTCATAAAGATCTGCAAAGGCATCAACAAGCATTTCAGTGTGTATTCCCAGATTTTTCAGAGTAGAATGTAAAAGCCTTTTGCCGATAAAATTTGGAAGAGCTCCTATTCCAAGCTGAAGAGTAGCGCCGTCTTCAATTTCCTCTAAAATATATTCTGCTATTATTTTTTCTTCAGGAGAAGCATCCTGCGGGCTCAGTTCAGGAAGGGGATAGCCGCTTGTCTGAATAACCGCATCCACCCTGGAAATATGTATTGTCTCCTGATTTCCTCCCATTGCATAGGGGATTTCAGGGTTTGTTTCGATTACAATTCTTTTTGCCTTATCAATAACTGCCGATGAAAGAGAGTTGCTTATTCCGAAATTAAAGTTGCCTCTTGGACCCATGGGTGTTGCGCAAAGAAAGATATGGTCGTATTCTTTGTACTTTCTTATCATTCTGGGGCCTTCATGATAGGTAAGAGGTATGTATGAAACTCTTTTTTCCCTGAAAAGCCTTCTTGAAACTCCTCCGAAATGCCAGTCTTCAAACCTGATGTTTTTGTTTAAATCGGCACAAAGAGGTCTTTTTGTAAAACAGACTGATTCAATTACAAGATCTTTCAGGCTTTTACATCTTTTTGCAAGAGCCGTATCTGTCATACACGGGAAAAGTGAAAACTCAGAATAATATATTCTCTGGCCGTCTTTTATTTCCAGAACAGCCTCGTCCGCACTGATTGTTTTCTGTCTTAACATTTCTTCATTCGGATTAAGCATTTTTCACCTCATAATCAGATCTTTAAACCTTTTTTTGGTGCCCCGGCATCTGATGAAGCCGGGGGCTTTTGCTGATGAAACTATGAGCTCACTATCCATACAGCTTTGTCAAAGGCCATCTGAATGACCTTTTCGCCGACACGTCCGATTATAAAATCCTGAACCTTTGAAACACCTTTTCTTCCTATAAAAATTGTGCCCCAGGCGTTTTTCTCAGCTGTTTCGTAAAGCCCGAGGGCCCGGCTCAAATAAGCCTCTATTATTCCTGAATCAGCATTTTTTGTGTCAAAACCAAGGCTTTTAAGCTTTTCCACAGCTTTTTCAAGTTCGGGCTCAATTTTTTTGGTTCTTATTTTTACCCTTTCATTTTCAATGGGCATTGAAAGAGGATCAAGGTTTGTAAAGAAGAGATTGTAATCACCCTGTACAAGCTTTACTGATCTTGAAACATGTCTTATATGAATTTTTTTTGAAGAGCCGCAGAAAACCTGACCAGCAAGTTTTACGGATCTTTTTGCTCCTTCAGAGCCGTCAAAGCCTATCAGGATATTTTCTGTCTCGGGTTTTTCTCCTACCAGAACAAGAGTGGTGAATGTAAGTTTTGAAACAAGCTTGCCCGCCACTGAGCCAAGAGGAATGTTTCTCAGATTTGTCAGCCCTTTTCTTCCTATAAAGACAGCTGCATAGCCTTTTGAAGCCTCTGCAATTATGTCCCTTGTTATCCCGATTTTTCTAGGTTGAGTCTTTATATAAACCTTTTCTTCGGGAAACCCTTCATCAATGAACTTTTTCTTTGCTTTTGAAAGTGTGTTGGTAAAAATTTTGTTGTGTTTAGTAATCCAGTCTTCAAGTGTTTCTTTATCAAGGCTTTCTTCGGGCATTGCATCTATGTCCCAGAATGATTCTGGAATGTCTGTGCCGACCAGAAAAAGAACTATTTCCGATCTGTCTTTAGGCAGAACCTTTGATGCATAGTTTACCGCTTCAATCGAAGTGTCAGAACCGTCCAGAGCTATTAGATATTTTTTATTGTTCATTTAGCACCTCCTGTGCACTTTTTGTTGTTGTACCTGATATATTGCAAGCAAAGTGCCAGAAATTTATTTATTTTTTGATGTGAAAAATCCTTGATTTCAGAGGCTTTTTACTGGTTTTTTCTGGCGGGAGAGACATGCCGGGTCAATTGGTTTACATAATGTGTAAAATCATTTTACATTAAATTTTAATAAGGGTTTCACATTTTAATGAATTAAAGATATATTTTTTAATATATAAAAAAACAGGTTTGGTTTTTATAAAATATGAAATGCCGGATAAAAAAAATTCAATTCTGATCAAATAATAATTAATCTTGATGAAGATGGCTTCAAATGACAAAAAAAACTAACTTTGTAAATAAAATCAAAATTACAGGAATTGCTTTCATCATAGTTACAGCTCTTAGCCTTACAGCAGTTGATACTTATTATTCTATGGAAGGTTTTTCAAGATCGGCATCTGAGCTGAGAAAAGAATATATCAGAAAAAACAAAGAGGTTGTCAAAGAGCAGG
>JBFWJK010000098.1:0-12176 GCA_050253255.1 Desulfobacteraceae bacterium
AAGTTGTGCGAAGCCTTCTCCATTTTTTCAAGAACATTAATTTTTCTGAAATCCTCAAGTTCTGTAAATTCAATTTTCTTTTTTTTCTGCCTGTTTAATACTTTTTTATATAAATCTGTAAAACTGACTGTAATCGATGTGATTCCTGACCCTGAAGCCCTTTTTAAGATATACTCGAAATCCCCGAGGTTGTTTTTTAAATTTTTATTTTCATCCATGTAAAAAACTATTGGATCAAATCTTAAAAAAATTTTGTCCGGCCCGAAAACTTCAGCCATTTTTTCCAGAATATCACATCTTTCCTGTATGTTTTTTTTAATTCCCGGTTCAAGCAGAGAGCTGCCTGAGTTAAGTGTGTACTGAAAAAAAATATTGAACCCGCTGTCTCTGAGTGTCTGTCCGTATTTGTTCTCTAGAAAAACGGAATAATCCTTGGACCAGAAGCAGATCGAAGCAATATTTTCAGCAGTGAAGGGGAGGGTTGAAATTTTTTTTGAATACGGGTTTTTTAAGACAAACCTTTTTTTGAATACGCAGTCCATGAACCAGGGCATATAAAATGCAGGAATATCTGTTCTTCTTGATGCAGATACAATTATTTTTCTGTTTTTCATGAACCTTGTTTTTTAAGACCCGGAAAACTGATAATTTTTCCGCTGTCCTTCTGATTTTTTTCATTTAATGGCTGTTCTTCATTTGAAGACTCAGTTTTCTGGGGGGCAACAATTTTTTCAATTCTCATTTTATTTCCTTCCATGGAAAATTCTGTCCCGTCAATGTAGATATCTTTTAAAATCCATGTGACTACCTGGACAGGAATGGTTAAAACAAGAAGTGTCAGATGAAACCAGCCGGGCTTTATATCTTCAGAAATATTTTCGACTCGTGCAAAAAATTGAGGAACATCTTCCTTATATACAAGAACTATGTCGTTTACGTATGTTTTTTGAGGCTTAATCTTGCTGCTCATTTTAATTCTTAATACCTTTATTTAAAATTAATCTGTACAACCAGTGAAGAAATTACTCTGATTTATAAAAATTTCAAGGAAATTTATAATAGAAGTGAGTAATTTTTAATTTTGCGGCTTATAAATCAGATTTTATCAGATTATCCGGCGCTTTTAAAAAAGAGGGCTTTATTGATTCATAATTTTTTAAGCTGAAAGAACCTGACTCTCAGCTGATGCTTATAAAAAAAAGCGGACAGAAGTCTGCCCGCTTTTGTATTTCATAGAAGCTGTGTCTTAGAATTTGTATGAAACTGTGAATCCTGCTCCGTAAAGAACACCTTTGTTGTCTTCTACATGAACTTTAACTTCCTGTCCAACAACTTCTCCCGAAAATACTTTGTTCAGGTTGTATGAATCGCCGTCAATATCTCTTGTAGGAATACTTCTTATGTACTGGAATACAGCGTCAATTTCCCACTTTTCAGTGAATTTGTATCCGAATCCAAGGTTGAAAAGTGTTCTGTCGGTATCAGGCCATCCCTGGTCGAATGTATTGTCAGGAATCGGTGTGGGGTCATAAACAACACCGCCTCTTAAAGCAAACTTGTCATTAACGAGCCATTCTGCTCCAAGCTGATACTGCATTGTGTTGTCCCAGCGTCTTTTATAAACTGTTGTGCTGTTTGTAAAAGAAGGATCTGCAAGCATAGCCTGTACTACAGGATGTCCCATTATTCCTTGAATTGTTGGATCTGTCATGTCAAGATTCAGAGCTGTAAGAACAGCATCTTTGTCATAAACCATTCTTTCTGTCTGATTTTCGTTAATTGACCATCTTGTCCATGTAAGGTCGAATTCAACTGAAAATCTGTCTGAAAAAGCATATCTTACACCGCCCTGAACCTGCTCAGGATGATCGTAATCCATCTGAATTGAGCCCACAGTAGTTCCGTTAAAAAGGATATCTCCTTCAAAATCAGCGCTGGTTCTGCTTCTGTATGTAAGACCAAGGCTTAGTTTGTCAGTAGGCTTGAAAAGCACACCTGCGTTCCATGAATAGTTGAAGTCATCATCTGTTTCAAGCTCAACCTTGTTAAGATATGAGCCGTCTGGTTTTGTTGCATCATCCTTAAGCTTTAAAGCTTCAACTGCTGTTGCGTATGTTGTATCATCTATCAGGCCGGCAGCTTTTGCATCACCGGCAGCTTTTGCAAATTTCATTTTAAAAGGGTTTGCCTTATATGTCCTGCCGGCATTACATTCAGACTGTCCAAGGCTTACACCAAAACCGAATGAAAGCTTGTCGCTGAACTTGTATGCAATAGTAGGAGTAACTGCAACTCTCACATAATGGGATTCCCATGCAAAAAATGAAATAGGGTTTTCATAAGGGTTTTTGTTTGACTCAAGTGTAAGACCGTATGGTGAATATGCTGCAACACCAAAACTGATATTATCAGTTATGGGCATTGCATAACCAAGTGCCGGGTTTACCAGAGTATCATTATCTGTTTCATTGCTGCCGGTAATTAGAACTGAACCGTCTGCGGCCTTAACCTTCATGTCTGAAGTAACCTCTGCCTCATAAAACAAAGCACCTGCTGAAAGGGTAGGCCCTTCAATCTGAGTAAGACCTGCCGGGTTGTAATAAACTGCAAACGGTGTGTCTGCCTGAGCTGCAACTGCTTTTCCCTGTGCTGTTTCCTTGGCCCCTATTCCAAAGGTTTCAACACTTCCTGCATAAGCTGCTGCAGTTGTAAAACAAAAAATTGCTGTAAGAATTAAAATCCTTTTCAATTGTTCCTCCCGCCTAAGTTAATAATTATATAATTACCTTTTTTATAACCTGTTTTTTTAAGATTAACTCTGTTAACTTGGCGTAAACACACTTGTCAATAATAATTAGTATTTTTATTCTGATTTTAGAATATCAATTCTGTACAACGCTTTATTAGGAAAAGATTCAGGCTTTTTTTGAAAAATGTTGCTATGGATTTTCAGGAAAAACTTTTGTTGTGAGGGTTGTTTAAGGTCAAAAAAATAAATTCTGCTTTTTTTTGATAAAGGTTGTTTTTTTCTGCTATTTTGTTTTTTGGATTTATAAGTGTTTTAGTTGTGGTACATTGTTTAGTGCGGAACGGGTGATTCCAGGTACTGACTATCTGATATATAAATTTATCTTGATATAATGATTTGTTTCTGTTACCTAGACTGAATGTTCAGTATTTCATTGTTTTCATATAAGAAATCATAGCTGCCTGCCGGCTGTAAACAAACTAAGTCAGGATATGCAGCAGGTTTTAACTGCAAGTAATCAGGAGATGCCATGCTCGTCAAAGATATATTAAATTCAGTTGAAACAAGTTTCAGCTTTGAATTTTTTCCGCCAAAGACAGAAAAAGGGTTTGATATTCTTTTTAAAAATATTTCTGAGCTAAAAAAACTTGAACCGAGCTATGTAAGTGTGACTTACGGAGCAGGCGGTACCACCCGATACAGAACTCATAACCTTGTGGAAAGAATAAAAAAGGAAACAGGGGTTACTGTTGTTTCCCATCTCACCTGCGTTGGAGCTTCTAAGGATGAAATAAGGGAAATTCTTGAGAATTACAGTAAAATAGGAATAAACAATATTCTTGCTCTGAGAGGAGATCCGCCTGAGGCAAATTCAGAATGGAAGCCCCACCCTGACGGGTTCCACTACGCATCGGAACTTGTTGAATTCATAAAAAAGAACTTTCCCGGCATGTGCGTCGGAGTGGCAGGTTTTCCTGAAGGCCATCCTGAAACCCCAAACAGAATTCTTGAAATGGAACATCTGAAAAGAAAAGTTGACTGCGGAGCGGACTATATTGTTACCCAGCTTTTTTTTGATAACAGGGATTTTTATGATTTCTGCGACAGGTGTATTTTTCATAAAATTAATGTTCCTGTAATTGCAGGGATAATGCCGGTTCTGACAAAATCTGGAATGTACAGAATGGCTGAGCTTGCGGCCGGGGCAAGATTTCCTGCATCTCTTTTAAAAGCAGTTGAAAGAGCCGGGACTGATGAAGGGGTTGCAAATGTCGGAATCCACTGGGCAACTGAGCAGGTGAGAGATCTGATTGATAATAAGGTCAGGGGAATTCATTTTTATACATTGAATAAATCCCCGGCTACAGTAAAGATTTATCATGCCCTCGGAGCTGAAAATTCAAGCAGTTTTTTAAAATAAATGTAACTGTTCAGTTCAATTTATAACGGATGCTGCATTCTTTCTGAGCCTCATTCTCGCTGCACTCCGAGGCAGGAGATAAAAAAACTATCTCCTGAAACCGGCTCAGAAAAAATGCAGCATCCGTCGCCAAACCGGCTTTTCTCAGCTTCCAGCTGAATAGTTACAAATAAATAAGTTTTAAAATAAAAAAAGCAGGCCCCTTTTTAAAAGCCTGCTTCTTATTAATGAGATAAACGCATCTAAAAGGTATAGGGCATGCCAAGCCTTATAAATCCGTGATTGACTGTTTTAGCGGAAGATAGTTTCACCTGTGCAAAATTGCCGGTGCAATGTCCTGTCACAAGATTTTCAATCTCAAACTCTTTCAGTTTTTCAATTATAAGATCCATTTTTTTATCGTCTGCTCCTCCGAGGTGAAGGCCTCCCATTACTGTATGGAATTTTTTTGAACCAATAAGTTTTGAAACATGGGTAAGAGTATTTATTATTCCTCTGTGAGTGCATCCTAAAATTAGAACATTTCCCTTTTCAGTATCGATTACAATTCCAAGATCGTCTGGAACACTGTCCTTAATTTTTTTACCCTCTCTTTCAGAATAAAAATGCTGTTCTACAATTTCGAAATCGTTTGTAAATTCAACTTCTCCTATTGTAATTATATTGTGCGAAACTTTCTGGCTTTTTTCTGAAAGATGCATTTTAATACCTTTTTGTTCAAGGTATTCCTTTGAAAACTGACAGCCTATATCAAGAAAATTTACTTCATCAAATGATGCAAGTTTTGGAAGAAAGCATGCAGGGTGTGCAAAAAGATCAAAATCTGTTTTTTCTGCTACGGTTCCAAGAGCTCCTGTATGGTCATAATGTCCGTGGCTTAAAACAAGTTTTTCAATTTTTGAAATATCTTTTCCAAGGACTTTCATGTTGTTTTCAAAGGCAAGACCCTGGCCTGTATCAAAAAGAATGGTCTCGCCGTTGTTTTCTATCAGAAAAGAAAGACCGTGTTCACCAATAAGTCCCATTCCTGTTGGGGTTGTATTTTCAACAACCGGTGTGATTACAATATTTGACATTTTGTCTCCTCAGGTTTTGAACCTGGACTGAACATTTTTTTGGTTTATCAAATCTTTACTGCAAACTGGAAAACTGTTCAATCCAGGTAACCGGTAATTGGTAGGGAACGTGTATTTTTCGTTCAACTACTAAATTTAAACAGCATTAAGACATTCTTCTCTTTTTTGTCCTGAATGTCCTTTGGAATTTGGTTTTGCAGCAGCAGTGAAAACTCCGTTTTTGTACTGCTGAATAACATCAATTACCCTTCCGGCTCCGTTAAGCACAACATCAACTCCGGCTTCCTTTAAAACCCTGAAGGCTTTGGGTCCCATATTGCCGGTTATTACAAGATCTGCTCCTGCATCGATTACAAGTTTTGCAGCACTTATTCCTGCACCCTGTTCAGATTCCCGGTTTTCAAGAACCTGAAATTCAAGAGATTCAGGGGCAATTACAAGAAAGTTTGCACATCTTCCAAACCTTTCATCAATTTTTGATGTAAGCTGGGTTCCCTGTGAGCTTACTGCTATTTTCATTTTTCTGCCTCTTTATTAGTTATTTGATGAACAAAAAATCCTCGTTTTAGGTTAATTACCGCTTAATGTTTTCCATAACTTTGTTAAAGATTTCCTTTAAAACGGCTGAACCTTTTCCACTGGAATATTCAACAGGAGCTTTTTTGTTCATGATTGCCTTTGGGAAATCATCATCAAACGGAATTTTACCCATAAAAACAGCATTCGATTTTTTTGCGTAATCTTCAATCTGATCTGTAATTTCAGGGTTGAGATCAGATTTGTTTACAGCAATCATCACCGGAACCTTCAGAAAGTCACACAGATCCTTTGCCTTTATCATGTCATGCATGCCTGAAAGAGTTGGTTCTGTTACAATAAGAACATGATCTGCGCCTGTAACTGATGATGTCGCTGGGCAGCCGGTTCCCGGAGGCCCGTCAATTATAATTATTGAAGCATTCTGTTTTTCTGCTTCCTGCTTTGCTCTTTTGCGCAGATGGTTTATAAGAAGGCCTGAATTTTCCCCGCCGATATTTAATTTTGCATGTATCATTGTTCCTGAGTCTGTTTTTGAAACAAACCATTTTCCTGATTCTTCGGGGATAAGTTCAACAGCTTTTTCAGGACAGAACTCATAGCAGACTCCGCATCCTTCACAGTCTATTTCGTTTACTGTAAAATCATCGCTTATTGCTTCAAACTCGCATCTTTCAATGCAAAGGCCGCACTCAATACATTTGTCCCTGTCTATTTTTGCCTTTACGCCCGAAGTAAATGAAGATGTTTCCGACTCAGAGGGTTCAATGATTAAATGGAGGTTTGCTGCATCCACATCAGCATCCACAAGAATTTTTGTGTCTTTACAAAGTCTTGCAAAAGATGCACTTACGCAGGTTTTTCCTGTTCCTCCCTTACCGCTTATTATTACAAGTTCTTTCATTTTAAACCCCCGCGTTCTGAGAGATTATAGTTTCAAGGGTATTTTTAAATTCTTCCATGAGTTGTTTTCTTGACGAAACAACAAGGTTTCCCTTTGAATAGTCCACTGCAAGATCTCTTGAGTATGGAACTTCCATTAAAATGGGAACATTCGCTTTTTCTGCATATTCATGGATAATTCTTATTTCTTCCATATGCTTGTTTATTATTATCCCGCAGGGTTTTTCAAGAAGTCCTGCCGTTTCAACAGCAAGTTTCAGGTCGCTCAATCCAAAGGGGGTTGGTTCTGTAACAAGAACAACATAGTCACAGCCTTTCATTGCCGCAATTGCAGGGCATGATGTGCCCGGAGGCGAGTCTATTATTGAGTGAATATCAGGATCGAGCTGCTTCTGAACTCTGTCTATAAGCATTGGTGATGCCATTTCACCTGTTTTTAAATCCCCTGAAATGAGAAAAATATTTTCATTTATCTGCTTGGAAAAAATAGAACCCAGCATTTTTCTGCCTTCATGGATTGCATTTTCAGGGCAGATGTAAAGGCACCCCTTGCAGCTGTGGCACAGACTCGGGAAAATCATAACCCTGTTTAAAACAACCGCAAGAGCGTTATACCTGCAAACCCTTTCACACTCTTTGCAGCCTGTGCATTTTTCCTGCTCAATTTCAGGTATGAAAAGATAAACATCTTCCTGCTTTGAACCTGATGCATCAAAAAAAATTGCTGCATTTGGAGCTTCAACATCACAGTCTGCAAGCTGGATTTTTTTTCCGTATGATGCTGCAAGAGAAGTTGCAATTGTTGTCTTTCCTGTACCGCCTTTTCCGCTTGCTACACAGATCTTCATTTAAAACCTCCCGGACTGGTTTCTTCCCATTCCTCTTTGGCCGGCCATACAGCGTCCTCCGCCTCCGCCTTTACCTCCGCAGCCGCCTTTGCCGCCGCCCATGCCACGTCCCTGACCCATACCAGGGCCTTGTTTCATGGGCTGGTTTTTACCAGCAACCGTCTGATTTTCAGTTGAAGCAGAAAGATTGCTGGTTCTGGCAAATTCCAGGGCATCTCCAACTGTTCCTGAAAAGCTTACAAAAGAAATTCCTGCCTGGCTCAGAACACTTTCTGCCTTTGGGCCGAGGTTTCCGGCAAAAAGTGCTTTAACGCCTTTTTCAGCTATAAGACTTGCAGAGCCTGTTCCTGCGCCTGTCTGGCTGTTTTTTGATTTGTTTTCAATGATTTCTTGTATAGTGTCGCAATTTTCATTTGTGATAAGAAAATAATCGGCTCTTCCAAAACGTTCATCTACCTGAGCCGAGGTATCTTTTCCGTTTGAAGCTATTGCAATTTTCATTTTACATCCTCCTTTTATTTTTCGGATGATTTATATTTACCCCATCTGGTTTTGGTTTCTGTTTTTTCCACGAAATCCGGGGTGCATTTCAAAGTTTCCGCCTTCAATATTTATTGCTTTTCCGTTTATAATTGCGTCTGCAATCTTGTTTCTTGCGATTGCAACAATTCTTCCGAAAGTCTGCCTTGAAACCCCCATTTTTTCTCCGGCCTGTTCATGGGACATTCCATTTAAATCTGCAAGTCTTATTGCTTCAGTTTCATCAATGGTAAGTCTGTTTTCTTCAAGTTCTCTCAATGGAATTCCCCTCGGCTTGAAGTAGTCTGATTTTGGTTTCTGTCTTACCATTCTCTGTTTTACCGGTCTTACCATTAACCCTCCTTTATGAGCATATGCCCATAACAATATTCCCACAGATTCTTTTATGTCAAGACAATAATGAAAAAATTATTGGTTGTTACAAAAATAAGCTCATGGTAATTTGAGTTTTGCTGGAGATCTGCTTTTCAGATTTAAATTATTAATTGATAATATGCGGGTATTTGATGGACCAGGTTCTTGAAGAAATAAAAAAAATGGCCGTGGAAATTGTTGACCGGGCAAGAGAGCCTTCATTTTATAGTGATAATAAAGATCTTCTGGAAAGATCGAAACAATTTTTTTCCACAAATGATCTGATAATCAAAATCAAAGAAGATTTATTTGAAACCCTTGAAAATAATTTCGGCCATGGCTACGGTCATGCAAAAAAAGTTGCGGTTGAAGCGGGAGTGATATTTACGATAGAGATGAAAAGAGCCGGGACTGAAAAAAGTGAAGAGCACTGCCTCTGCGTTGCTCAAGCTGCGGGTCTGCTTCATGATATCTGCCGCAAGGAAAAGGAGCATGCAAGAAAAGGGGCTGTATATGCAAGATCATACCTTGATTTTGTTTTCGATGACATGAAAAATATTGATTCGGTTGTACATGCAATTGCAAATCACGAGGCTTTCTGCGATTTTTACGAAGAGGCCCCGAGTTTTGAAGCTTCAATCCTTTCAGATTCTCTTTATGATTCCGACAAGTTCAGATGGGGCCCGGATAATTTTTCCCATATGCTGTGGGCAATGCTTGAGCATACAGACATAAGTGCCGCCCAGTTCATGAGCGGATACGAAAGAGGAATCGATTCTCTGAGAAAAATAAAAAAAACATTCAGAACTCCCACAGGAAAAAAATACGGGCCGGAATTTATTGATATAGGAATAGAAATAGGAACAAGCCTTTTTGACAGGATAAAAAATGAGCTCAGACTTTTTTGATATAAATGAAGAAAACGCTTCGGAAAACGTAAAAAAAGTACCGGGCGGAGTCTATCTTTGTCAGCATGAATATCTTTCCTGCGGAGCCTGCTGCGGAATTTACAATTTTTATTATACCTGCTTCAAAGATTTTTTTGATGTGATTCTTGAAAGAACATTACGCTTTGATAAGGTAAAAAGGGATATGGAAAATATTCTGAGTTTCGGAGCAGAAGAAACACAAAGAATTGAAAATCTCGGTGAAAAGCCTGTTAAGGACTTTCATCACTGTCCCTATGCAGGATTTATGGGTTCAGACTATGAAAAACCAGGCTGCCTTCTGCATCCACTCTCGGAAAAAAACAAAGGCGTTGATTTCAGGGGTCTGAGTTATTACGGCGGGCTCGCCTGTGCATCGTATTTCTGCCCAACCTATTACAGGGTTTCCCCGGAAAGAAAGGCTGTTGTCAGAAGTGCTGTTGAAGATTCATATTCATACGGTCTTATAATCACAGAACATGAAATGATTAACACTATTTTTGATTTGATAGAGAAAAAAGCCGGTAAAAAGGTGTTTTCCGGTAAAATCAGCGAAGAGGCTTTGATAAAACTTGAAAAAATCCTGAAGCTTAAAATAAGCTGGCCTTTTGAACAGAAAAACAGTCATCCTGCAAATTATTTTTTCGAGGATATTGAAAAAAAACAGGATGACACGGATTTAAATTCATCGGAAATAAATGTTATTTTAAAAGCAGCAAAAGCTCAAATTTTCAGTGAAAAAGATCTTCTTGATGCAAAAACATTTATAGATAAAGAGATTGCAGAGTTTGTAAGCCTTCTGTAAACTACCCGAACTTTCTTTTTGCAGAAAGAATCGGGGTGTTCAGTACCAGGGCGGACAGGTCATCCTGCCTTTCGATATCAAGCTTCAGAGAACTTTTGTCTATTTCAAAATATTTTGAAATCACATCAACTATATCTTTCTGAAGTGACTCAAGTATTTCGTCGGATACCTCCAGTTTGTCATATATAAGTGCAAACTGAAGCCTTTTTTTGGCAATATCTCTGGATGATTCTTTTCCTGTACCGAAAATTCTTGTAAAGAATCCGTTCTTCATAATTCTCACCTTTAAGGGAAAAAAGATTTTATTTTCTTATTCCAAGCTTTGAACTTATTTTACCCCAAATGCCTTTCTGATCGTAAACAGGCTCTTTTATGGGCACGCTCTTATCTCCAAGCAGTCTTTTGGCTATTCTTGTATAAGCCTGTCCGGCCTTGGATGTCTTGTCATCGATTATGTAGCTTCCTGTATTTGTTGCTGCAATAACTCTTTCATCCATTTCCACAAGTCCTATCAGCTCGACTGAAAGCACGTCCTCAACATCTTTATGGCTCAGCATATCACCGTTTACAACCATATATGGAACTATTCTGTTGACAATAAGCTTTGGAGTAATTGATCTGGCGTATAAAAGCCCTATTATTCTGTCTGCGTCTCTGACCGCTGAAACCTCAGGCGTACATACAACAACAGCCTCATCAGCGCCTGTGACAGAGTTCTCAAAACCCTGTTCTATACCGGCAGGACAGTCAATAAGAACGTAATCAAACTCTTCTTTGAGTTTTTTTGTCAGTCTTGCCATATGGTCTGTGTTCAAAGCATTCTTGTTGTCGCTTTGTGATGCCGGAATAAGAAAAAGCCCTTCAATTCTTCTGTCTCTTATGGCTGCCTGCTTTACCTGGCATCTGCCGTGGGCAAGGTCAACAACATTGTAGACTATTCTGTTTTCAAGCCCCATTACAACATCAAGATTTCGAAGACCGATGTCCATATCAACGACAGCGACAGTTTTTCCAAGAGAAGCAATTGCCGCTCCCAGGGAAGCAGTGGTAGTGGTTTTGCCGACGCCACCTTTTCCTGATGTGA
Source organism: Desulfobacteraceae bacterium (assembly GCA_050253255.1). GTDB lineage: Bacteria > Desulfobacterota > Desulfobacteria > Desulfobacterales > JACKCP01 > JACKCP01. The sequence goes on from JBFWJK010000098.1 coordinate 11,243, forward strand.
TTACTATAACTTTGCCTTTCAAATCTGCACCTCTTTTTTGGTTTGATTAAAGCTTTTGTTTTATCTTACTTCCGGCCAGGGAAGCTTTGAAAAAGGATTTTGCTCAAGGTAACTGGTAATTTCAAGCTCACCTGAATCATTTAAAAAAGCTATTTCAGGAAGTTTGACTTTTTTTTTCGCTCCTCCGACCCCCACGACATCATTTATCTGAATCTGCGAAGGCCTGAAATCAAGAGCAAAAATTACAGAACCCTTATCCTGTTTCTGTCCGGCGATGGCTGTCCCGCATAAAGCCCCCAGAATTATAATGTCTCCCCCTGCAATTACTTCTGCTCCGGGGTTGACATCGCCATAAATTACAAGGTGCTTTGAAGCGTCAATTTTCTGTCCGGATCTGACCCTTCCTGTGATCATGAGAACATCGCTTTTTGAGTTTTTCCATCCCCTTTCAACTTCTCTTGTGCGGACTCTCTGTTTTAAATCCGCCTTGATTTTTTCCTGATTCTTGAAAGGTTGAACAGATTCTACAAAAAATTTGTCTTTTAAAAAAGGAAAAAGCTCCTGAGAAATTTCATTGCTGTCATATTCAGAATCAATATAGATATGAGCTCCCTTGATGAGGTGGCTCAAAGGGTCCAGAGCCCGGCATACTTCTTCATTCAGATAGTTTTTTGAAATACTTTCATCAATTATTAGCCGGAATCCGTCTCCGACTCCTTTGATGAGTATTGATTTTTCAGCCATTCTAAAGCCTTTTTTGGGTAAGTTCCCTGAAATTTTAAAAAAACAAAAATTTTGGTATCAAGACTTTATAAAAAAAAGGAGTTCATGTGTCAAGATGAGTGTAAATTAAACGTAAACTCTTTTTACTCTTGAGGTAAGGGATGACACTATTTCATAGTTTATTGTCCCGATTTTTTCGGCATGATAATCT
>JBFWJK010000099.1:0-12143 GCA_050253255.1 Desulfobacteraceae bacterium
GAAGAAGACTTTCTCGTTCGACTTGCATGTGTTAGGCATGCCGCCAGCGTTCATTCTGAGCCAGGATCAAACTCTCCGTAAAATTATTTTAAAGGACCTGTCTGCTGTTTAGTTTTCAAAGATCAGTATTTATTTAAATCTGAATTTTCCCGTTAGGGACAAAAGCTAACTTACAAAAAACAAAGCCTGTTGTCAAACACTTTTTTAATTATTTTAAAACAATTTTATGATAACGCTTTTTCCCAGCCCTCAGAACAATTTCATCAGATTCAAAATCTGATTCAGTCACCAGATAGTCTATGGAATCAATCCTGTTTTCATTCAGGTAACAACCTCCCTGCTGCACAAGACGTCTTGCCTCACTTGTACTTTTACACAACCCTGTTTCTCTGAAAAGATCCAGAACGCCTACCCCTTCTGTTATCCTTGCTTTTTCGATAAAAGACGAAGGAACAGAATCAGCTTTAACAGAAAGACCTTTTCTGGATATCCTGCTTGAAGGAAGTAAATTTTCAGGAATATCCCTGGCCCCGAACATGGCCGCTGAAGCTTCATAAGCCTTGACAGCCTCGTCCTCTCCGTGGGCAAGCTTTGTAGCTTCAAAAGCAAGTATTGACTTGGCAGAATTAAGCTCGCTTCCATTGAGCTTTTTAACTTCTTCAATTTCTTCGACCGGAATAAATGTAAAAAGAGACAAAAACCTGGAAACATCATTATCTTCCGTATTGACCCAGAACTGAAAGTAGTCATAAGGGGAAGTCCTTTCGGAATCAAGCCAGACAGCACCTTTTTCCGTTTTTCCCATCTTTGTTCCGCTGCTGTTTGTTATAAGAGGGAATGTCAGACCGAATGCCTCTTTCTGGCGGGTTCTCCTGATAAGATCTATACCAGCGACAATATTGCCCCACTGATCGCTTCCGCCCATTTGAAGGAGACATCCCTCTTTTTCAGAAAGAACCTTAAAATCATAAGCCTGCATTATAGTATAGTTAAATTCAATAAAGCTTAAACCTGATTCTGATTCAAACCTTGATTTATAGCTTTCCATTTTTATCATACGGTTAATACTGAAAAATTTTCCAATATCACGAAGAAACTCTATGTATTTTATATCAAGAAGCCAGTCAGCATTATCAACCATCTTGGCCTTACCCTGACTGAAATCAATAAAGTTGGACAGCTGATTTTTTATTGCATTTTTATTGAATTCAACTGTTTCAACAGTCAGCATATTTCTCATTTCGGTTTTTCCGCTGGGGTCGCCTATCATTCCTGTTCCTCCGCCCACCAGGGCGATAGGACGATGACCGGCTCTCTGCATGTGAGCCAGTGACATTATAGGAACAAGACTTCCGACATGAAGACTTGATGCTGTCGGGTCAAACCCGATATAGCAGGATTGCGGAGATGAAAGATATTCGTAAAGACCTTCTTCATTTGTAAAAGTGTCAACAAAACCTCTTTTTTTAAACTCATCTATTACATGCATTTTTACATCTCCGCTTCTTTATTGTTAAAACAAAACTTGCCACGCATTAATGCAAGGCAAGCTTTAAATTTATTAAATTATATTCTTCACATAAAACAAAAAGAATTAATTACGTTACCAGCAGCAAACAAGTCAAGGGGTTATTCAAAAATTTTATTTATTTGCATAACCTACAGCTCTTAATTCCCTGATAACGGTAACTTTAATCTGACCAGGAAAAGTAAGCTGTTCCTCAACAGCCTTGGCTATATCCTGACTGAGCACAACAGCTTCATCATCGGATATTTTGGAACTTTCAACAATAACCCTAAGTTCACGACCCGCCTGAATTGCATAAGAACCGGAAACTCCGTTAAAACCACAGGCAATATTTTCAAGGTCCTCCAGCCTCTTTACATAATTTTCAAGAAGCTCTTTTCTTGCACCGGGTCTTGCGCCGGACAAAGAGTCGGCAGACTGAACAAGAAGATCGTATACTGTTTCAGGAGGAACATCTTCATGGTGAGCGGCGATGGCCTGAACCACAGCTTCCGACTCACCGTACTTTGCTGCAATTTTCGCACCGATAAGAGCATGAGGACCTTCCACCTCATGGTCAATCGCCTTTCCAATATCATGCAGAAGACCCATTCTTCTTGCCAGCTTGACATCCAGCCCAAGTTCCGCCGCCATTATTCCGCAGAGAAAACCTACCTCTATTGAATGCTGAAGCATATTCTGGGCATAGCTTGTTCTGAATTTAAGACGTCCGACAACCATAATAAGCTCAGGATCTATTCCATGCACTCCAAGATCGAAGGCAGCCTGTTCACCCGCCTCTTTTATAGTCTTATCAACTTCTTCTTCAACAGAAACTACAATCTCTTCTATTCTGGCAGGATGTATTCTTCCGTCTGCAATAAGCTTTGTAAGAGCAATTCTTGCAACCTCCCTGCGCACAGGGTTGAACCCTGAGAGAATAACGGCTTCAGGAGTGTCGTCAATAATCAGATCTATTCCTGTTGCAGCCTCCAGAGCCCTGATATTACGGCCTTCACGACCAATAATCCTTCCCTTCATATCATCGTTTGGAAGCTCAACAACCGATACGGTCCTTTCTGCAACATAGTCACCGGAATACCTTTGGATTGCAGTTGCAATAATTTTTCTCGCTTCTTTTTCCGCCTGTTCCTGAGCTTCTGATGTTATTCTTTTTACAAGTTTTGCGCCTTCATACCTTGCATCCTGCTCCATCTCCTTCAAAAGAATTGCCTTAGCCTCCTCTTTTGTAAGACCTGAAATTTTTTCAAGCTGCGACTGCTGCTCAGAAATAAGCTTTCCAAGCCTCAACTCTTCTTCAGAAGACTTTTTCTCTCTTTTTTCAAGCTCCTTTGAAAAAACAGCAAGCTTATTGTCTCTTTCATCAATAAGCTTTTCCTTTTTCTCCAGATTCTCTTCCTTCTGAATAAGTCTTTTTTCCTGCAATCTCAATTCAGAACGCATTTCATGAGTTTCTGCATCAAACTCACTTTTCATTTTAAAAAGCCGGTCTTTTGCCTCAATCTGAGCTTCCTTCTGGAGATTGTCGGCTTTCTGCCTTGCTTCGGCTACTATTCGCTGAGCTTCCTGCTTTGCTGCATTAAGATTATTTTCAATAATACTGGTTTTTATCCACCAGGCTATTCCAAACCCTGCCGCAAAAGCAAAGAGAGCTGATATAATTAAATTCTCTCCCATTTCAATTCTCTCCCCGCAATATATTTGATATCAAAATCAGCGGCTGAACGAAAAACATTCCACAGTTACTAAATAATGAAAAAACACCTTTCACCTTACGGTGTAAAGAGTTCAGTTCCAAGTATAAGTCCCATTGAAAAAACATCCGCTCAACCCCTAAATACACTTAGAAATCATAAAACAATTTTCACATATAAATATATTAAGTGAAAATCGGTTTACAACCAACAGATCAAAAAAACAAGAAATGATTTATGAACATGGGAACCGGGGAGGAATAATACATGCAAACTTTTATTTAAAACCCCGCTTATGCCGTGATGATCAAACGCTGATCCATATGGATCAGTGCGGCCGTCCTGTTAACCCCTTTAGGCTTTTCCCTGAGATGGGAACATGCTCACCAGGATCAGTGAAGACAACCTTTCTGTAAATGTTGGGTCAGGTTTTATTATCATTTACACGCACACAGCAGGGTTCTTATTATCATTCAAATTTAAGCAAGATTTTTTCTGTCTCAGCCTTTAAATCTTTTTCAATTTTACGAAGTTCTTCTTCAACTTCAAGATAATCGTTTGCAATATTCATTGTTGCAAGCAGCAACTTAACCAGTTTGGAAACATTACCTGAATTATCTTCAAGCCTTATTTCCGTTTCATCGAGTTCCTTGAGAAAAAAATCCAGAGCCTGCCTGTTTGAATTGTCTTCAAGGTCTGCCTTGAAACTGAATTTTTCTCCAAAAACATCTATGTTTATTACATCACTCAAAATATATTTTCTCTTTTAAATGGTTTCCGCACCGTATTCGGATATTTTTTCAATAATATTATCTATTTTCTGCTTCAGTTCTTCATTAACCTTAAGATTGTCAATTTCAGCATCTTCTTTCAGTTTCATCTTCTCTTCAATCTCTGAAATTTTTGCCTTCAAATCTGAATTTTCCCTATCCAGTGCAACGCATTTATTTATAAGAGTTTCTATTTTTTCTTCCAACCTGTTAAACTGGTTAAAAACTTCCTCGCTTCCCAAATCACACCTCACTTACTTTAGTGCCAATATAATCTTTTTAATCTCTCAAAGTCAAGATATTTAAGCCGTTGACAGGGCCCTGGACATCAAAGACCTTACCGATTCCAGCTCTTTCCTGCTGTTTACACCTAATGCTTCAATTGGATTTTTTAAAATATGACATCCGGTTTTATTATTATCGTTTAAATATGAAATACTTACCAGGTCGGTAAGATAATATTCTTCCTGAGCATTGTCACAGTTTATTTTTAAAAGACTTTTTACAAGAAAATCCTTCTTAAAACAATATATACCGGAATTTACCAGGCCAATAAGTTTTTCAGACGAATCTGCATCTGCCTCCTCAACTATTTTAACAACCCTGCCTTTGCTGTCTTTTACGAGCCTCCCGTACCCATGAGGATCATCAGGCTCCATGCCAAGGACAGAGATTTCAAAACCTCCTCTTTCATGATGCTCAGCAAATTCAACCAAAGTACTTCCTGTAATAAGCGGAGTGTCTCCACAGAGAACCATTACATTTGAAGCATCGGGGTTAAGATATTCTATTGCCGATTTAACAGCATCTCCGGTTCCATTCTGTTTTTCCTGAAAAGCGAACTTAACATTTCTTGATCGTGAAACAGTTTCTTTAACTTCATCCGCCTTATGCCCAACAACAATAATTATATCATCGCTTAAATACGAGGCGGCTTCACACACCCTTAGAACCATTGGCATACCTGCCACATCGTGGAGGACTTTTGGAAGCTCCGACTTCATTCTCTTACCCTTTCCTGCAGCAAGAATAACAACACACCAATCTTTTTTTTCCATAAAATATCTACTCTCCTTTAAAAACAGGCTTTCTTTTTTCCAGAAATGAATTGACCGCTTCCATGTGGTCTTTGGTACTATGACACAAAGACTGGGTCAAGGCAGACTGAACAAGAATATCATCAAGGTTTTTGTACTGAGTGTTTTTCATAAGCTTCTTTGAAAGTCTTAAGGCCACAGGAGGCTTTTCAGCAATTATCTCTGCTGTTTTCATTGCTTCATTCATAAGCTGTGACTCATCAACAACCTTATTGACCATACCTGCTGCATAGGCTCTGTCTGCACTGATTCTTGACCCTGTAAAAACCATTTCAGCCGCAAGCGGATAATTTGAAATTTTCTGAAGGAAATAAAGCCCGCCGTCTCCCGAAATAAGACCCACATTAATAAAAGCCTGTGAAAACCAGGCTTTTTCCGAAACAATCCTTAAATCACACATAAAAGCAAGATCACAGCCTGCACCGGATGCCGGGCCGTTGACAGCCGCTATAGAAGGTATATCCAGCGAGTAAAAGGCTTTTGGAATCCTCTGAACATTTTTCTGGTAATTTTCAAAAATCTCATGAGCCCCCCCGGAAAACATCCCCGACTTATCTCTCATTGCAGTCAGGTCTCCGCCTGCAGAGAACACCTTCCCGTTTGCCGAAAGGACAAGAACAGACAAAAATTTATCTGCATTGATTTCCTCAATTGCCCGTTCAATTTCAGAAATTATTCTTCCTCCGGTAACAACATTGTTTATATCTGGACGATTCAAGGTAATAAGGGCGATTCTGTCTTTTTTTTCAAAAATTATTTCTTTATACATACTCCCCACCTCCATATTAAACTCAGAAAACAATACAGCCTGCACATCCGTCAACTCAAATATTACTTCTTATAATTTTTTTCGGGCTCATTAAGCAATATTCTCGCATCAACAATATCAAACCCGTCTTCTCTTAAAATTACCGGATTAAGATCCATTTCTTTTATCTGTGGATATGCTTCAACGATATCGGAAACTGTCACTAGAAGATTGATAAGAGCCTTTTTGTCAACCTGAGGCTGCCCTCTTACTCCATCGAGTATAGGTGAGGACTTTATCTCGGAAATCATTTTGCCCGCTTCATACTTCTGAATGGGAAGGACTCTGAAAGAAACGTCTTTTACAACTTCCACAAGAATTCCTCCTATACCAAACATTATTACCGGGCCGAACTGATCATCTATTTTTGTGCCGATTATAACCTCAGTTCCCGGTTTTACCATTTCAGAAACAAGAACCCCCCTGATATCAGGTTCAAAGGTAAAGTTTTTAGCATTCTCAATTATTTGATCAAAAGCTTTTCTGATCTCTTCTTCTGTTTTGAGGTTGAGTTTTACCCCCCCTGCATCGCTTTTATGGAGAATATCAGGAGAAACTATCTTCAATACCACCCCTGAAGGCTTATCCTTTGCAAAGTTAACAGCCTCATCTGCTGATTTTGCAACTTTTTCAGGCTTCATGACTATTTTATGCTCTTTTAATAAAGACTTTGCTTCATGCTCAAGGAGAAGATTCCTGCTGTCGAGATAGGCCTTTTCAATAATTTTTTCTCCCCTTTTTCTCGCCTTGGCTCCCCATTTCATAACAAAATTGGTTTTCTTATGGTATGAATCAAGATAAATACCATAAGCGGAAAGAGAAGAAATCACCTTGCATGCAATATCAAGAGAATCGTAAACCGGAATTCCGTAGTATCTCAGCAGATCAAGTGAATGAGGCCTTGCAAAATTGTAAAGGCTTTGCAATACAATAGGTTTTTTATATTTTTCAACCATCTTACCCATTCTGTGCGCCGCATCTTCTTCAGCGAATTTAAGCTTTTCGGCAAACCTTATTCCGTAACCTCCGAAAAGGCCTGCTATGAGAACTCCGCCCACATTGGGATCGGTTATAAGTATTTTTGCGCATTCTGCAAAAACGCCGGGATCAGAGTCCGTACCGCCCGCGACATCCACAGGGTTTGAAACATTGGCATTATTGGGAAGAATAGCTTTCAGCTTTTTCTGGGTCTCTGGGCTTAAAACAGGAATATTTACACCCAGATCAGTAAGAGTATCAGCTGAAATTGTTGCATGCCCCCCTCCGTCGGCAAGTATTGCGACATTGTTGTTTTTTATAGGAGGCAGAGATGAAAGAGATTCTGCAACAGGAAAAAGCTCTTCTGATTTCTCGATATTAATAATCCCCACTCTTCTGAATGCATTTCTTGCTACTTCAGAAATTCCTGCAAGTGAGCCTGTATGCGACCCTGCAGCCATTTTACCAGAACTTGATCTCCCGCTTTTAAGCATGACAACCGGTTTTTTCAATGTTGTATTATAAGCCTGCTTTAAAAACTCCCTGCCGTTTCTCAGACCTTCAACATACATAAGAATGGTATTGGTCTCGGGATCGTCGGCAAAATACCTGAGATATTCATAGAACTGAAGATCTGCCTCATTGCCTACTCCGACATAGTAGGAAAAACCCGACATACTTTTAAGCTTGGCTTCCGTAATCATATGGAGAGCAATATTGCCGCTCTGGGTTAAAAGAGCAATCCTGCCTTTTGGCACATCTTTTATACCGACAAGATCAAGATTTATCCCAACATTTATAAAACCTGAAGTATTAGGCCCGATAATCCTCATCCCGTATTTTTTTGCCGCCTCAACTATCTCGGCTTCCCTTGATTTACCCTGATGCCCCGACTCTCCGAAACCGCCGGCAATTATTATTACTCCGGCCACACCTTTTTCTCCGCACTCATAGACAGCATTAAGCACTTTATCTGCGGGCAGAGTTATAAGCGCGAGGTCAATTTTTTCCTTTACCGCAAGAACACTTGGATAGGTTTTTAAGCCGAGTATGCGTTTTTCTCTTGGATTTATGGGATAGACAGCACCCTCGTACCTTTCTTCGAGAAGAGTTGAAACAGCACGAAACCCTCTTTTTGTCTCATCCCTTGAAGCACCTATTATTGCAACAGAATCAGGTTTAAAAACCCTGGAGTAATCCATTATTCCCCCTTATAAACAGGTTCTCTTTTTTCATTGAAAGCGTCTATGCCTTCCTGCCAGTCTTTGGTATCCATACACGATAAAATCGCGTCTGCCTCCAAAGCTGAAGAAGTGTCATAATCCAGCTTCCATGATTTGTTAAGAAGTTTTTTTGCATACTTAATTGAAACAGGAGCTTTTTTGCAAAGCTGATTGGCAAACTCAACACTTTTTATATAAATTTCTTCCATTTTGAAACTTCTGAACGCAAGACCCTTTTCAACAGCCTGAACTCCATTTAAAACCTCTCCGGTAAAGACAAGATTTTTTGCCTCCACTGAACCTAAAAGCCTTGGAAGAAGCCAGGTTACCCCGCCGCCGACAAATGTTCCAAGACCTGTTTCAGGAAAAGCAATTGTTGCTTCCTCAGCTATAAATACAAAATCACAGCATAAGGCAAGCTCAGCCCCGGCGCCTCTTGCATGCCCGTTCAAACAGGCGATTACGGGCTTGTCAAAGTCAACTATTTTTTTATTGAGGCCATGGGCTTTTTCTATGTATTTCCTTTTATCGCCATGTGAACGTTTACCCTCTTTATGTTTCTTCAAATCTGCTCCGGCGCAGAAGGAATACTTCAATACCCCGTTTTTATCGTATGGGGTTCCTTTAATAACTACACAATATATCCCGGGGTCCTTTTCAACAATATCAAAGACAGTTTCAAGTTCTTCATACATCTCTTCGCAGACGGCATTCATTCTTTCAGGTCTATTCAGAGACACAACCGCCACTTTACCTGACACTTCATATTTTACTGTTTCAAAATCCATAATACCTCCAATAAATTTACAGCTGAGACTCAATTAATCTGAGATTAACAATATTTTTTTATTATGCGTAAACAAAAAATTTTAATTTTCAACTTAATCTGCTATTATACCACAAAATTTTTTTTTAAATTTGATCCGATACAAAAGCATAAGACAAAATCCGGTTTTTCCATAACCCTAATATGCGTGAATAAAAATGAGATACCCCCAATATGAACTATTTCACAGGATAATCCCGCTTGAAATGTGTATTATCAACAGCAGCAGAGAAATAATATACTATAACAAAACCATGTCCGAATCGGCTGAAGGTGATGATCTCCAAAATAAAAAAATTGAAGAATTTATAATACTTGAGTCGTTTGATGATTATAACCATTTTTTTCAACTTATTAAAGAAGGAAAGGCAAATACAGAAGAATGCCGTTTGTTCGGCCAGACAAGATTTGTCAAATCCATCTACAACGAAAAAACCTGCGAAATATATCTTGTCTTTACCCCAATAAAAATTGATTCTGCAAGTCAGCACACTGATATTCTTACAGGACTTCCTACAAGACAGATTTTCTTTGACAGAGCAACCCAGCTGATATACAGATGCGAAAGACACAATCAAAAAATGGCTGTTATTTTTCTTGACCTGGACGGTTTCAAACCTGTAAATGATACCTATGGTCACAAAGCTGGAGATATTGTATTAAAGGTTATTTCCGAGAGAATGGAAAACAGTCTGAGAAAAACAGACACCGTTGCAAGATTCGGAGGAGACGAATTTATCCTGGCTCTTTCTGAACTCAAGGAGGCAATCCACGCATCCCTTGGAGCAAAAAGGATTTTAAAGATAATTGAAAAACCGATAAACATCGGAGACAGGGAAGTAAGTGTTTCTGCAAGCATAGGAATTTCAATTTTCCCTGATGACGGTAAAAATATAAAGGAGCTTTTAAAAAAAGCTGATGCGGCAATGTATGAAGCAAAAACAAACAATAGAGGATACTCTTTTTTTAACATGCAAAAATTTTTGGACTGATATTTATATGGAAGAAGAAATTCTTGCTAACATAGCAAACAGACTGAACGAACAGATCAGTAAAACAGTCAAGGAAACGCTTGAAGCTTCAATTGAAAAAGAAGTTCAGAAAGCTCTCGGGAAAGCTCTTTCAGACGGCGAATTTTATCAGTCAATGACGACTGAAGTTCAAAGCGGACTTACGCAGCTGATGACTGAAATCCACAACCTCAAAAAATCGACCGGTATTATTAATGATACTGACAGCGGAACCGAGTCTCCGGGCGATATTTTTCATTATGCAGCCGACAAGCTTTCAGGCATTTATTCAAAAACTGAAGATGCAACATTTAAAGTAATGGATATTGTCGAAAATCAGATGGATCTGATTTCCAGGATGGGAAATAAAAACTGGCCCGAAAATATTCAGGAAAAAAGCCAGACAATGAACGCAATGAATGAAAACATGGTTGAAATATTAACCGCACTAAGCTTTCAGGATATTATAGGGCAGCAGATAAAAAAAGTCATTGAGTTCATAAAAAATATCGAAGAAATAATAAACAGGTTATATGTTTCTCACAATCTTATGCTGAAAAGCAAGGAAGCAAACCCTGAACTCGACTGCGAAGAAATAAAAAAGGAAGTACAGGAAAAAATATCCCAGGAAAATATCGACGCTCTTCTTTCAGAATACGGAATTAACTGATTCTCTTTACCAACCGCTTTTCAAAATTTCTAATTGCAGGCTTTACAGATCAAAAACACATACAGCATGAATATTTTTTCATCTAAGGGGTTTTGCAGCTGTCATTAAAGACTTAAAAAACAAAATAATTATTTGCTTTTTAACACAAAAACTGGTATGACCTCTTACCAGAACACAAAAATCTGGAGGACACATGGAAAAACCTGTAAAGCCCGGCGCCCATGCAAGAAGAGAAATAATAAGAAAAATAATTCAGGCCGAATGGAAACCTGGCATGAACCTTCCTTCTGAAAGAAAACTTTCCGAATACCTGGGTGTTACAAGGGCAACTTTAAGAGAAGTCCTTAAACTCATGGAAAAAGAAGGCTGGATTTCAATAAAGCACGGTAAGCCGTCAACTGTAAAAAATTTCTGGGATGAAGGAGGACTGGGTATTCTCACCGGCCTAAATGAAAACAAGGATCTTTTCCCTTTTCCTCTTATTATTGAACTGCTGGAGGTAAGAGCAGGAATTCTTCCCATATGTGCAAAAACTGCTTTTAATAAAAATCTTGCGGATTTTAGACAGATAACAGAGATCGAGATTCCCCAAATGACTTCATCATCCGAGGAATTCACACACTATGACTGGCGGCTTCAGGAAAAAATTGTGGAGCTTTCGGAAAACAGAGTCTACAAACTTGTTTACAACGAATTCAGACCATTATTTTTATTTTTCGGAAAAGAATACTTCAAGCTGAACGAAGCCAGAGTGTCATCCGTTAAATATTACAATGAACTCAACTCTGTTTTGTCAGAAAACAAAAATCCTGAAGATTTAATTTTTACAGCCATGACAGAAGCGATATCTATCTGGAAAAAACTTAGCAGGGATTAATTTTATGAATCAGAAAAATTTTGACATAATCATAATAGGCGGAGGCATAACAGGAGCAGGTATTTTCAATGAATTATCAGCTTCAGGTCTTAAAATCCTTATCATGGACAAGGGAGATTTCGGCTCAGGCACTTCAAGCAAATCGTCAAAACTTGTTCACGGCGGACTCCGCTATCTAAAGGAAGGAAGCCTGCACCTCACCTACGAATCGGTAGTACACAGGGAGAGGCTTCTAAATGAGGCAAAAGGACTGGTGTCGCCAATTGAATTTATAATGCCTCTATATAAAGGTAAATCTCCGGGAAGGATTCCGCTTAAAGCAGGACTTCTTGTATACGATCTGATTGCCGGTAAATTGCGCCACAAATTTCTCGATAAAACAAGTCTTTTGAACAGATTTTCAAATATAAATCCTGAAAATCTCAATGGAGGATATTCCTTTTATGATGCAGCGGCAGATGACTCGGTACTGGTATCAAGACTTTTGATTGAAGCCCTGAAAAAAGAAAATACTTTCTTTGAAAACTACTGCGAAGTCTTAAGTATTAAAGACCACAGAGGAGTAAAAATTGTAACCGGAAAAACCGAGGCAGGTGAAATAAAGACCTTTAAATCAAAAATAGTAATCAATTCAACAGGAGTCAGTGCATCAAAATTATCCC
>JBFWJK010000100.1:0-12134 GCA_050253255.1 Desulfobacteraceae bacterium
GACAGTTTTGTCAGGATAGGCTTTTCTTATTGTTTTAAGAGTTGTATGTATTTCAGTAGGGTGATGACCGTAATCATCAATAACAATCAGATCTTTATATTCCCCTTTTATTTCTATTCTTCTCTGTACTCCCGAAATTTTTTCAAGGGCATCCTGAATTGTTTCAAAGGGTATTTCCAGTTCGCAGCCGAGTGCAATTGCTGCAAGTGCATTGGAAACATTGTGTTCACCCGGAAGGTTCAATGTGATTTTTCCTTTGAACTCCCCCCTGAATTCGACGTCAAAATGGCTTTTGAGGCCTGAAAATTCAATGTTTTTAGCCTGATAATCAGCCTGTCTCTGAAGCCCGTATGTAATATATCTTTTTTTAATATCTGGTATTATGTCCTGAATGTATTCATTGTCAAGGCAGATAATGCTCAAACCGTAAAAAGGTATCTTGTTTATAAATTCAAGAAAGTCTTTTTTTATGTCCTCTATGGTCTGATAATAATCGAGATGTTCTCTGTCTATGTTTGTAACAATAGAGATTGACGGGGTCATTTTGAGGAATGAGCCGTCTGATTCATCCGCCTCTGCAACAAGAAAAGAACCAAGACCAAGCCTTGCATTTGTTCCAAGCCTTTTAAGCTTACCCCCGATAATTATTGTAGGATCAATATTTCCTTCTATAAGAATTTCAGAAACAAGCGATGTTGTTGTGGTTTTTCCGTGCGCTCCGGCAACTGCAACTCCGTACTTGAGCCTCATGAGTTCCGCAAGCATTTCAGCTCTTGGTATAACCGGAATTCCTTTTTGGCGGGCATAGAGTATTTCAGGGTTTGATTCCGGAACTGCGGATGAAACGACCACAACATTTGCTCCTGCAGGATTGTTTTCTTCATGTCCTTTGAAAACGACTCCTCCCAGTTCCTTGAGCCTTTTGGTGTTGCTGTTTTCGGTAAGGTCCGATCCCGAAACCTTATAACCCTGGGCAAGGAGGATTTCTGCAATACTGCTCATTCCAATTCCGCCTATTCCCACAAGATGTATATGATATGACTTGTCAAACATGATTTTTATTTAAAACCTCTTTTATTGATTCGTAAATTTTATTAGCAGCATCAGGTTTTGACTGCTCTTTCATTCTTTCTGCCATTGAAGCAAGAAGATCTCTGTCTTTATAAAGTCTGTTTATGGTCTCTCCAAGTATTTTTCCTGAAAGATTTTTTTCTTCTATTACTACGGCAGCTCCGTTTTTTTCAAACTGAATGCAGTTATGAAACTGATGATTGTGGGTTGCGTATGGATAGGGAATGAAAACTGCCGGTATCTGTGCAGCTGAAATTTCAGCAAGGGTCGACGCCCCGGCTCTTGCGATTATCAGGTCAGATTTTTTATATATTTCTGAAATATCACTGAAAAAAGGAGCGGGGTGTCCATTTACGCCTTTATTTTTGTATTCTCTTTCTATTTCTTCAAACTGAGGCTCTCCTGTCTGATGAATGAAACAGAAATTTTCAATTTCTTCTATATATTCAAAGGATTCAATTACAGATCTGTTAACAGCTCCGGCTCCCTGGCTTCCGCCGGTGATAAATACTGTAAAACCAGGGTTTTCATTTTTTCTGCCTGAAGAAATAATTTTTTTCCTGATCGGGTTCCCTGAAACAATCTTCTTTTTTTCCGGTCCAAGTTTTGTGTTTTCAAAGGAAACAAAATTGATTTCTGCAATTGATGAAAATATTTTATTTGATATCCCCGGAACGGAATTCTGCTCCTGAATAAAAACAGGAATTTTTTTCAGCCATGCGGCAATCATTACAGGAACTCCCGCATATCCGCCAACACCTACAACTGCATCGGCCTTAAACTTTTCAAGTTCTTTTGAAGCTTTTGACACGGAAAATAAAATAGTGAAAACTGTTTTTATTTTACTGAAAAAGCTTTGATTTAAAAACTTTCCCGATTCAATTGCTACCGAGGGATAGGGCTCAGCAGAAAGGATCTTTTTTTCAATCCTGTTTCCGGTATTTATAAAAAGAACTCTGTTTTCAATGTTCTGCCTCATGAATTCATCTGCAACAGCAATTCCCGGATACAGGTGTCCTCCTGTTCCTCCTCCTGCGATTACAATGTTAAAGGTCTTTTTTTCCATCATTTTGAATTGGCCTTTATATTCAGCAGAACTCCGATTCCTGCCATATTCATTATAAGAAATGTGCCTCCGTAGCTTATAAAAGGAAGGGGCAGCCCTTTAGGAGGCAGAAGTGAAAGGGTCACCCCCATATTGATAACAACATGAATTGCAATAATTGATGTAATCCCCAGAGCAAGAAGGGATCCGAAGGTGTCCGGTGCTTTTTCAGAAATTTTAAATCCTCTTATAAGTATAGCCATAAAAAGGGCAGTTATAAGTAAAACACCAAGAAAACCAGTCTCCTCACCAATAATGGAAAAAATAAAGTCTGTGTGCGATTCAGGAAGATACTCCAGTTTCAAAATTCCTTTTCCAAGTCCTTTTCCAAAGAAGCCTCCGTTTATAAAGGCTTTTAAGGACATTGTGGTCTGGTAGGAAAAGCTTGTTGAATACTCCCATGGATTCAGATAGCTTATAAGCCTCTCAATTCTGTAGTCTTTCTGAATCATAAGAAAAAAACCCGACACCAGGCCGGTTGATGCAATCATCATCATATGCTTGATTTTCGCACCTCCTGCAAGAAGCATTATCCATATGAGAGATGCAATGATTACAATTGAGCCGAAATCCGGCTGGTTGTAAAGAATAGATGCAAAAATTATAAAAAGTATGAAATGGGGGAATATTCCTGAAAGAAAATTCTCCATGTCTTCTTCGTGGTTTGAAATTGTGTGCGCAAGATATAAAATTATTGCATAAAAGGAAAAGACTGCAGGCTGAAATGAAAAAAAAGGGAGTTTTAGCCACCTTGATGCCCCGCCGACCTTATGACCAAATGGAGTAATAAAAATTGCAGCAAGAAGTATTATTGAAATCAGGATTCCAATGTAGGCAAGTTTTTTTAAATAATAATAGGGTATAAACCTGAAAGTAAATAAAAGAACGAGCCCTATTGAACCGTGAACTGCCTGTCTTTTGACAAAGTAAAACGGATTGCCGAATGTTTTTTCGGCAAAGTGAAAGCTGGCAGAGTAAAGAATTATCAGACCAAAACCTGTTATAAGGAAAAAGGAAATCCAGAGAAGAGGATCCTCTTTAATTATTTTCTGGTTTTTAATCTGGTTTTTTACAGCCATGTTTATGCTGCTCCTGCTGTTTTTAAATTAAGAAAAGCTTTTTTAAAAACCTCGCCTCTGTGACCGTAATTTTTGAACATGTCAAAGCTTGAGCATGCCGGTGAAAGAAGAACTGTTCCTTTTGATTCAAGGCTGCTGAAAGCTTTTTTCACAGCATCTTCCATTGAATCTGCAAAATATGTCCTGCCGCTGAATTTAAGCTGCCTGTTAATTTTTTCTGATGCCTCTCCAATTAAAATCAGATTTTTTACTTTCCGGTTAACTGCTTCAGACATGATGCCGTAGTCATATCCCTTATCCTTTCCGCCCAGGATAAGAGATATGTCTCCGTCAATACCTTCCACAGCTTTTATAACCGAGTCAGGATTTGTTGCCTTTGAATCATCAATAAATGAAATGTCGTTTATTGAGCCCAGATATTCCATTCTGTGGGGAAGGGGATTAAAGGTTTCGATTGCTTTTTTTATCCCTTCAATATTTCCCCCTGATTCAAGGGCAGCTAAAGCAGCAGCGCTTAAGTTTTCGAGGTTGTGTCTTCCTTTCAGCCTGAAGTTTTCAAGGCTGATATTTTCGGTTTTGCCGTTAAATGAAATCCGAAGTTCCCTTTCATCCGCAAGGGAAGAGTTGAAACCTGTGTCAAAAACATTGAAAAAACTTTTTTTACCATTTGTTTCAAATTTCAGATTTTCATTGAAATTGGTTATTGCCGTATTTTTTTCTTTAAAGTTTTTAAAAAGATTGAGCTTTGAGTTTTTATAGCCTTCGAAATCTTCATATCTGTCAAGATGATCGGGAGTGATATTTAAGATTAATCCGACATCCGGGCAGAAATCTATGCAGGTATCAAGCTGAAAACTGGAAACTTCAATTACAAAAACATCATAATCAGACTGACTTGAAACAGCTTCTGAAAGCGGAATTCCCAGATTGCCTCCTCTGAAAACTCTTTTTCCGCTGTGTAAGAGTATGTCTGCTGTAAGCTCAGTCACTGTGCTTTTACCGTTTGTTCCTGTGATTGCTGCAACAGGTTTCTCCATGAAAGACCATGCTGTCTGAAGCTCTCCGGTAACTGTTTTTCCGCTTTCAGACGCTTTTTTGTATATTTCTTCCCTCTGATCAATTCCAGGGCTTAAAATTATTAAATCACAGCTTAAGATCTCTTTTTCGAAATTTTCTGAAACTGTAATTTCAATTCCTTTTTCTGTAAGCTCTTTTATTTCATCTGATTCAAATATTTTATCATTCCTGTCACAGCCTCTTACATCAAAACCTTTTGAGTTCAGAAGTTTTAAAGCAGCTGTCCCTGATTTACCAAGACCTGCAACAAAAATTTTTTTGTTTTTAAATTCTTTAACTGAAAACATTTTTTATCTTATCTTGAGTGTTGAAATTGCAATCAATGAAAAAACTATGGCAATGATCCAGAATCTTACAATTATTTTCGGCTCTCTCCACCCAAGCATTTCAAAGTGATGGTGAATGGGAGCCATTCTGAAGAATCGTTTACCTTTTGTAATTTTAAAATATCCTACCTGAATAATTACTGATAGTGCTTCCATTACAAAAACACCGCCTATTATCACAAGAAGAATTTCCTGTTTGGTAAGAACTGCTATTGTTCCAAGAAGAGCTCCAAGCGGAAGGGAGCCTGTATCACCCATAAAAATCTGTGCAGGGTTTGTGTTGAACCATAAAAAACCAAGTCCTGCTCCTGCAATTGCTCCGCATAGAACTGTAAGTTCTGCACATCCGGGGACATAGGTTATCTGAAGATAGTCTGCAAGTTTTGCATGGCCTGCAACATATGAAAAAAGAAGAAATGTTGCCGCAGCAATTGTAACAGGCCCTATAGCAAGGCCGTCAAGTCCGTCTGTAAGGTTTACAGCATTTGATGAGCCTGTGATTACAATTGCTGTAAAGAAAATATAGCCGATACCGAGGTCTATTGTATGTTCCTTGAAAAAAGGGAAGTGCAGCTCCGTGTTGAATCCCGGAGTAAGGTATATGAGAATTCCTGCAATAAGCGACACGCATATCTGCATGAGAAACTTATTTCTTGCACTTAATCCGTCACCTTCCTTTTTTATCTGCTTGATGTAGTCGTCTGTGAAGCCGATGGCTGTAAATCCTATTGTAACAATGATTGTAATCCAGACATAAAAGGTGTCGAGCCTTCCCCATAAAAGAATGGAAAAAATAGTTGCTCCTATTATCAGAAATCCCCCCATTGTGGGAGTTCCTTTTTTGTCATAATGGCTCGAAGGGCCGCAGTCTCTTATGAACTGCCCTATCTGGAGCCTTCTCATATAGTTTATGAAAGGAGTTCCGAGCATGAGACAGAGCAAAAAGGCAGTCAAACCGGAGTAAATTGTCCTGAAGGTTATGTATTTGAATATGTTGAAAAATGTCAGTTCTGTATATAAAGGATACAACAGGTAATAAAGCATGATTTACTCCGTTTTGTTTATCAGATTTTCAATTACGGTTTCCATTCTGGAACCTCTGGAACCCTTCACAAGAATATAATCTCCGGGTTTAATAATTCTTAAGATTTCTTCGGATATCTGTTCATGGGTCCCCCTGAAAAGAATTGTTTTTTCACCAGCTTTATTTTTTGCACCCTCAAGCAGACTGTCTGCAAAATCTCCGTATGCAAAAACTCCGTCAAGGTCAAGTTCTCCAAGAGCTTCTCCAGCTTCAAAGTGGTATTTTTCTGCGTTTTTACCAAGTTCAAGCATGTCTCCGATAACAGCAAACCCTCTGCTGTCTTTTTTTACTGCAGCAAAATCCATGGCTGCAGCTTTCAGCGATTCAGGATTGGCGTTGTATGTGTCATCAATAATATAAATATTTTTTTCAGGAACATGGATTTTAAAAAATCGCCCCTCTGTTCCTTTGTACATGGAAATACCTCTTGCTATATCTCCGGTCTCTTCTCCTGAAACAAAGGCACAGAGTGCTGCACCTGCAGCATTTAGAACTGCGGTTTTTCCGGGGATGGAAAGGTTTACCCGGAAACTTTCCTTTTTTTCTGGAATATTGATACTGAACAAAGCTTTTGAATATGAGGTTCCAAGTTCAAGATCCGAGATAAAAAGATCCGAGTCCTTACTGAATCCGAATTTTAAGATATTCATGTTATCAATATATTTTTCAAGAACTGTGTCTTCTTCATTTATTATTACAAAGGAATCTTTTTTCATTCCTTTTGAAATGGAGGCCTTTTCCTTTGCAATCTCGCTGATGTCATTAAAAAATTCCATGTGAGCAGGAGCAAGTTTTGTTATTATTGCAAAATCAGGTTCGGCAATTTTTGAAAGATATTCTATTTCACCTTTCCCGCTCATCCCCATTTCAATTACGGCACACTCATGACTGCTGTTTATATCCAGGATTGTCAGAGGGACGCCTATATGATTGTTGAAGTTTTTTACCGGACCGTGAACTTTCTTTTTTTGAGCAAGAACAGATTTTAAAATTTCTCTGGTTGAAGTTTTTCCGACAGAACCTGTTATTCCAAAAATTTTTATTCCCGATCTTTTTCTCTTGAAATTTGCAGCTTTGCCAAGGGCCTTCACAGTGTTTTCGACACTGATCACATTGGTGTTTATACTGTCTGCAATTCCGACTCTGGAGTCTTCAATGATGACTCCGGAAATGTTTTGTTCCAGAGCCTTGAGAACAAAATCGTGTCCGTCAAAATTTTCTCCTTTAATTGCAGCAAAAAACGACCCCGGATACAGATTCCTTGAATCTGTTGAAAGTTTCCCGGAAAAGGGCACAGTACCTTTTTTTACAACTCTTCCTTCACAGGCAAGAGCAAGGGTATCTGCATCTTTTATTATGAAATCTCTATTTTCCATATATTTCGTAAACCTTTTCAAGGACAGCCTGCCTGTCGTCAAAATCAAATTTTTCTGTGCCAATGATCTGATATGTTTCATGGCCTTTTCCTGCAATCAGAATACAGTCTTCTTCATGGGAAATCATAAGTGCTTTTTCTATGGCTTTTTTTCTGTTTTCTTCAATAAAATAAAAATTTTTATCTTCCTGTGTTACCCTGGAAAAGTCTTTCAGAGTAATGGCATCCTTAAGTCCTGCCTCAATATCACAAATTATTGTGTCAGGATCTTCCGTTCTTGGATTGTCGGATGTAATTATTGTGATATCAGCATGCTGTGCTGAAACTTTCGCCATCAGAGGGCGTTTTTTTGCGTCTCTGTCTCCTCCGCATCCGAAAACTGAAATCAGTCTTTTTGTACAAAGAGGACGAAGGGATGTGAGGACATTTTCAAGAGCATCCGGGGTATGGGCGTAGTCAACAAAAATAAAAGGTCTTTTGCTGTTTTTAACCTGTTCCAGTCTTCCCCTCACAGGTTCTGAAGTTTCAAGAAATTTCAGACAGCTTTCAATCTCTAGTCCTGAAGCAGTGCATGCGCAAAGAGCTGCAAGAATGTTTTCAACATTATGCCTTCCCAAAAGATGAGAGATGAAGTTATAAGGTCTGCGGTTAAAAATAATTTTACCTCGGCTTCCTCCGAGATCGGTTGCAATGTCTGCCGCCTGAGCCGAAGCTTCTTTCTTCGCAGAGTATTCAATCAGTTTTGTGTAGTTACGGGCTTTAAGTTTTTCTGCTATCTGAAGCCCTTGTGCATCATCGATGTTTATGACTGCAAAAGGAGTCTTGTCTTGTGCTTCAAGTGCCCGCTTAATGATAAAATCAGATTTGACCCTTGCATACTCTTCCATTGAATTATGGAAATCGAGATGATCCTGTGTCAGGTTTGTGTAGGCAATTGTGTTGAAACAAATGTCATCGACTCTCCCAAGAGCTATTGCATGGGATGAAACTTCCATGACAATGTCTGTGACATTGTTATTTTTCATATCATAAATAATCTTTTGCAGATCTGCAGACTCAGGAGTCGTGTTTGAACTTTCCTTTTCATGAACAGACCCGTTTTTTAAAGGATAACTGACTTTTATAGTACCTATAAGCCCTGTTTTTCTTCCTGCTTTTTTCAAAAAATCTTCAATAAGAGCACAGGTTGTTGTTTTGCCGTTTGTTCCGGTTACACCTATTATATTAATGTCTTTTGAAGGAAATCCGTAAAACAGAGCAGAAAAAAAAGAAAGGGCTCTTCTTGAGTCAGAAACAACTATCTGTGGAATTTTCAGATTGCTGTTTCTTTTCTGGCAGACTGCCAGAGCCGCTCCTTTTTTTTCAGCATCTTCAAGGTAATTGTGGCCGTCTGAACCATGGCCTTTGACTGCAACGAAAAGATCTCCCTTTGAAACAGATCTGGAATCAAATGAAATTCCGCTGATTTCAGGAAGAGAAGAAGGCATTTCTATAATATCGAACGGGAGGCTGGAGGCGGCAAGTTTATCTGAGTTCATTTGAACCTCCGCTCAAAGCTATTGTAATTCCCTGGGGTAAAATATTCATATATGAAAGTGTCTTGGTTGTAATTTCTTTGAAAACCGGAGCTGCTACAACTCCTCCGTAGTATTCTTCAGTCGGTTCATCAATTGCTATCATTACAGCAATTTCAGCTTTATCCGCCGGCGCAAATCCAAGAAATGTTGAGATATATTTTTTTCTTGAATATCTTCCGTCTGGTTCGAGCTTTTGTGATGTCCCTGTTTTACCTGCTGCTGAATACCCTAGAGGAGCCGCATTTGATCCAGTCCCCTCTGTGATTGTCTTTTCCATCATTTTGCTGATGGCTGCGGCTGTTTTTTCTGAAATCACTCTTCGTTTTATCTCTTTGCTGTTTGAAAAAATTACTTTTCCCGAGGGGCTTGTGATTTTCTTTACAAGATAAGGCTTAAGAAGGTATCCTTTATTCGCTATTGCAGACACTGCAGATGCAAGCTGTACTGAAGAAGCGGACATTCCCTGGCCAAATGAGATATTGCTTGTGTCAACAGTTGTCCAGTAATCTGGCTCTCTTAGAATACCTGCCGTTTCAAGCGGAACGTCAAGACCTGTTTTTTCACCGAATCCAAAATCCCTTAAAATCTGATAAAAAGGCTTTTTACCGACAAGCTCTGCAATTTTTACGGCACCGATGTTACTTGAGTATTTTATTATATCCGAGACCTGAAGCCATTTGTGGGGCTTTGTGTCATGAATTGTTACCGGGCCGACCTTGTAAGTACCGTTCTGGCAGTAAAAGATTGAATTTTTGCTGCAAAACTCCTTGTCTATTGCTCCTGCGGCAAGAAAAACTTTCAATACTGATCCGGGTTCAAATGCATCCAGAGTATTTCTGTTGTTCAGAGCATGAATCGGTGCTTTCCAGTATGTATTGGGGTTGAAAAAAGGATATTGGGCCATTGCAAGAATTTCTCCGGTATCAGGATCAATTACAACAGCTTTGCCGTCTTTTGCCTTGAATTTTGTAACAGCTCTTTCAAGAGCTTTTTCTGCTATATGCTGAATGTTTTTATCGATTGTAAGGTGTATGTCGTTGCCGGGTGCTGTTTTAAGATCAGTAAATTCAGGATCTTTGTACCAGTTTCCTTTGCCCGCCGAGATAATCGGAATCTGGGTGTTTGACCCTTCGAGAAGATGATTGTACTGGCGTTCAATCCCGGTGCTCTGATTATTGCGGTTGGTGAAGCCTATTACTGCAGCCCCCAGATTTTTGTTTGGATAGACTCTTTTATTTGTCTTGAGTATTTCAAAAAACCTGTGATCGAGATTGAGGTTTTTTTCAAGGGCATAAAGCTTTTCAACTTCATTTTTTGAGGCTTTTCTTTTGAGATACACAAAATTTGAACCGGAGTTGAATTTTTTTCTTACTTCCGATTCCTTGAGGCCTGTGATTTCTGCAACAGCTTTATAGTCTCTGAAATTTTTTGTGAATTCGGGCCGAAGTGCTATATCCCAGGCATCAAGCGATATTGCAAAAACTTCCTTGTTTCTGTCAAAGATGGTTCCTCTTTTTTCATTGACTTCTATTTCTTTGCAATAAGTATTCAGGGTTATTTTTTTAAGTGAAGGGCATGAAAAATTCTGGATTGCAAAAGCTCTTCCAACAATAAGAAAAAGGCAGATATAAAAACAGTATTTTATAATTCTTACCCTTAAGACTGAGTTGTCTGCCGCTTTTTTTTCTTTTTTTCTCATTTTATAAGCTCTATCTGCGATGTTTTTGGCGAATTAAATTCAAGAATTTCACTTAGTTTTTCAATTCTCTGAGGTGATTTAAGTCTTGCAAGCTCTGTTTCAAGAAGTCTTTTATGTTCAATAAGTTCAGTTCTTTTCTCAGTAATTCTGGTTATTTCGAATGAAAGTGTTTTAAAGCTTCCAGACGACCATACATGGAAGAAAAGGTTGAACATTAAAACTGCAAAAAGAAAAAAAATGTATAAAGGTTTTGCTTCATTCATATTTTTTCTATAACTCTCATTTTTGTACTTCTCGCCCTTGGATTTGTATTTATCTCTTCATCACCTGGAACAAGAGGTTTCCTTGTGATGATTTTAAATTCTTTTTTCCTGCCGCAGATGCAGACCGGGAAATCCGGAGGGCATATGCAGTCTTTTTCAAGTTCTTTGAATCTGTTCTTCACTATTCTGTCTTCAAGGGAGTGAAATGTCAGAATGCAAAGTCTCCCCCTGTTTTTCAAAAGACCGGGTGCTTCTTCAAGAAATTTTTCAAGATGGTAGAGTTCATTGTTGACTTCAATGCGTATTGCCATAAAGCATTTTGTAGCCGGATGAATTTTGGATTTTCTGGAATACTTGTCAGGAATTGCGTCCTTTATTATTTCAGCAAGCTCTGTTGTGGTTTTGATCGGGCTTGTATTTCTTCTGATATCTATTCTGTTGGCTATTCTTGAGGCAAATTTTTCTTCACCGTACTTTTTAAAGATTAAAAACAGCTGCTCTGTTGAGTAGGAATTCACTATGTCATAGGCAGTTTTGTCTGAGCTCTGGTCCATTCTCATGTCAAGAGGACCTTCTTTGATAAAGCTGAAGCCCCTTTGAGCCATGTCAAGGTGGTGCGACGATACCCCTATATCTGCAAGAATTCCGTCTGCTTTATCTATACTGTTTTCTTTCATTACCTGCTTTATTGATGAAAAATTTGCTCTGGAAACTGTTACCCTGTCTTTAAATTTTGAAAGAACCGTTTCTGCATTTTTTATTGCCAGTTCATCTCTGTCCAGGGCAAGAACCCTGCCGTCAGGTGAACTTTTTTCAAGAATCAGGCTTGAATGTCCTCCGCCTCCAAGAGTGCAGTCAACATAAATTCCTCCGGAACTTATGTTAATATACTCAACTACTTCAGAAGGCATTACCGGGCTGTGCGAGTACTCCATGATCAAAGTCCCAGCTCGGCGATCTCTTCCTGAAAGTCTTCAAGTAAAAGATCATCTGCAAGTATTTCGTTTTCTCTTTGCCAGTTTTCTTCAGACCAGATTTCAAAATGTTCCAGAACTCCGACCAGAACGACATCCTTCTGGAGTCCTGCATAGTCTCTTAATGTCTGCGGAATTATTATTCTCGACTGCTTGTCCAGCTCACACTCTGCAACCCCGCCTATGAATGTTCTGAAAAATCTTCTCATTTTTTCTGTCTTGATTTTCTGGCTCTTGAAATTTTCTTCAATTTCAATCCATTTGGATTCAGGATATGCTCTTATGCAGTTGTCCATGCGGGTGAGATAAAGCACAGGTGTTTCCTCCGATTCAATGTCTTTTTTGAATCTGGAAGGAATGCTGAGTCTTCCTTTTTGATCGAGCTTGTGCGATGAACTCCCCCGGAACATAAAAATTCCTTTTTTTTCCTAAATTTTCCTTTTAGGTGGTAAATTTACATATAATGTAAACAAAGTTCAAGAGTAAATTTTAAAACAGTCTGTT
>JBFWJK010000101.1:0-12126 GCA_050253255.1 Desulfobacteraceae bacterium
ACCTGTAGTTTCAGATTTTTAAAGTAAAAATTATAAACTGTTTTAATAATTGTTTCAAACTAATATACTACTGAGTAATATTGTACAATAATACCAGAATCTGGAAAATTTAAACTTATTATCACAGCAGGTAAAAAAGAAAACCGCTTTGCTCAGATATAAATTGAATTTGTGTGCTGTTGAGTTTAAGCTTTTCCTTTGCTAATAATCTGGTAAAACCAGGATTAAGTCTGATGATTTAAAATATAAACGGCAGGGATAATGGAACGAAAAAAAACAAGAAAAATCAAGCTTGGAAATATTTTTATAGGCGGTGATTCCCCTGTAAGTGTTCAGTCCATGACAAATACAAAAACTGAAGATATTGACTCGACAATAGATCAGATAAAAAAGCTTGAAAATGCTGGGTGCGAAATAGTAAGGGCAGCTGTTCCGGGCGAGGATGCTGCAAGGGCTCTCAAAAAAATTTGCAGAAATTCAAATATTCCGCTTGTTGCAGATATTCATTTTGATTATAAACTTGCTCTTATGTCTCTTGACTCGGGTGTTTCTGGCCTCAGGATAAATCCCGGAAATATAGGTGCAAAATGGAAAGTGGAAGAGGTTGTAAAAGCCGCCGCAAGTCTTGGTGTTCCGATCAGGATAGGAGTGAATGCGGGCTCTCTTGAAAAGGAGCTTCTCAGGAAATACGGAGGTGCGGTTCCTGAAGCTATGGTTGAAAGTGCAAAAAATCATATTCAGATACTTGAAGAACTCGATTTCCATAACATCAAAGTATCTCTGAAAGCTTCTGATATCGAACGCACAATTGCAGCATACAGGCTTTTTTCCAAAACAAGCGATATCCCTCTCCATCTTGGAATAACTGAAGCAGGAGGCCTTTATCCCGGGATAGTCAAATCTTCGATAGGACTCGGGCTTATGCTTTCAGAAGGAATAGGAGACACGTTAAGAGTCTCTCTTTCAAGAGATCCTGTTGAAGAAGTAAGGGTTGGTTTTGAAATTTTAAAAGCCCTTAATCTGAGACATAAAGGTGTTGATATTATTTCGTGCCCTACCTGCGGAAGATGCAGGATTGATCTTTTCAGGGTTCTTGAAGAAGTTGAAAAAGAGCTTATTAATATAGATTCCCCTGTTAAAATTGCAATCATGGGCTGTGCGGTCAACGGTCCGGGTGAGGCAAGGGAGGCCGATATCGGGATTGCAGGAGGAGATAAAGAAGGCATCTTGTTTAAAAAGGGAAAGGTTGTAAAAAAGATTCCCCAGGATAAAATGGTTGAGATTCTTGTGAAAGAAGTAAAAGAAATAGCTGAAGGGAGAGGTTGATCCCTGATTTTGGCTTTAAAATAAAATTTTTGATGAAAGGTTTGATATAAATGGCAAAACAGGCAAAAACAGCAGTAAGCCCCACAAGGAATGAAGATTATCCTGAGTGGTACCAGCAGGTCGTAAAGGTGTCGGAACTTGCAGAGGCATCTCCTGTAAGAGGCTGTATGGTTATAAAACCATGGGGATACGCTTTGTGGGAAAATATGGTCAGGGTTCTTGACGGCATGTTCAAGGAAACAGGGGTTAAAAATGCATATTTCCCTTTGTTTATCCCTCTGGAGTTTATGGAAAAGGAAGCTGAACATGTTGAGGGCTTTGCAAAGGAATGTGCGGTTGTAACCCATCACAGACTGGAATCGGACGGAAAAGGAGGGCTGAAGCCTGCAGGAGAACTTGCAGAACCTCTTATTGTAAGGCCGACATCTGAAACCATAATAGGCGCTCAGTTTGCAAAATGGGTTACAAGCTACCGGGATCTTCCTCTTCTTATAAACCAGTGGGCAAATGTCGTAAGATGGGAAATGCGCACAAGAACATTTCTAAGGACCAGTGAATTTTTGTGGCAGGAAGGGCACACAGCCCATGCAACGGAAGAAGAGGCTGTTTCAAGAACAAATATGATGCTCAGGGTCTATAAGAAGTTTGTGGAGGAGTACCTTGCCATTCCGGTTCTTGACGGAAGAAAGTCGGAATCTGAAAAATTTCCGGGTGCAGTCGATACCTTGTGTATTGAATCGATGATGCAGGACAGAAAAGCCCTTCAGACAGGAACATCTCATTTCCTTGGACAGAATTTTTCCAAAGCCTCAGGAATAAAATTTCAGAATGAAGAAGGAAATGAAGAATTTGCATATACAACTTCATGGGGAGCATCCACAAGAATGATCGGCGGAATCATAATGGTTCACGGCGATGATGACGGAATAATTCTTCCTCCAAGGGTTGCATCTGCACATGCAGTCATTCTCCCGGTTTTTCCCAAAAACAGTGACAGGGAGAAGATAATTTCATTTTGTGACAGTCTTTATGATTCTCTCAAAGATTTAAAGTATTTCGATAAAAACCTGACAATTGAAAAAGATTACCGCGATGTTCCCGGTAAAAACTGGGACTGGATAAAAAAAGGCGTTCCCTTAAGAATTGAAGTTGGCCCAAGAGATATGGAAAGCGGTTCAGTTATGGTTGCAAGAAGAGATTCAGGGCCCAAAGAAAAAAAATCATACAAAATTGATGAACTCAAATCTGTTATTTGTGATATTCTTGATGCAATGCATGATTCCATGTTTGAAAAGGCAAGGGAATTTTTAAACGCGAATACTAAGGAAATTGACAGTAAAGATGAGTTTCTTTCTTTTTTCACTCCTGCAAATCCGGAGAAACCTGAAATCCACGGAGGGTTTGCTGTTTCAGGGTGGTGCGGAAATCCTGAATGTGAAGAAAAGATCAAGGAAGACCTCAAGGTTACAATCAGGTGTCTGCCCTTTGACTATAAAGTGAGTCAGGGCGAAAAATGTATTTACTGTGATAAGGCAGCAAAGGAAAAGGCTGTGTTTGCCAAGGCATACTAGTCTCTCAACTTAGGTAAACAGAATCGGACTGGGAATTTATGGTCAGGATTAACGACATACTTGATAAAATTCTGGAATATCATCCTGATGCGGACATTGATATAGTAGAAAGAGCCTACATATATTCTGCAAGGGTGCATGACGGCCAGACAAGGCTTTCAGGAGAGCCTTATCTTTCTCATCCCCTGGCAGTTGCATGGATTCTTGCCAATATGAGGCTTGATGTTGTAAGCATTGCAGCCGGTCTTCTCCATGATGTCATAGAGGATACCCATGCCACCCATGAAGAGATTGCATCGATTTTCGGAAATGAGGTTGCCCATATAGTTTCAGGGGTGACAAAGATAAGCAAACTTAATGTTGAAAGTGCCGAATACAGGCAGGCGGAGAGTCTGAGAAAAATGATTCTTGCCATGGCTGATGATTTAAGGGTTATCCTTATTAAGCTTGCCGACCGTCTTCATAACATGGAGACAATTCAGTTTCACAGGAAAGATGAAAAAAAGAAAAGAATTGCCCAGGAAACAAGAGATATCTATTCACCTCTGGCATCTAGGCTGGGCATTTACTCAATAAAGCAGCAGTTTGATGAAATTGCCTTTGAAGTGCTTTTCCCAGATGAATTTAAGGAAATCAAGGAACTTACCTCAAGAAATATTGAAGAAAAGGAAAAATACATTGATAAGGTCAGGAATATTATTATTGCTGAGCTTGAAAACAATTCAATACATGGAGAGGTTCTCGGCAGATATAAGTCGATCCCGAGCATTTATGAAAAAATGCTCAAGCAGAACCTTAAATTCGATGAGGTCTATGATTTAATAGCTTTCAGGGTTGTTGTGGATACAATACCCAAATGCTATGAAGTTCTGGGACTCATTCACAATCTGTGGCGTCCTATAGCACATAAGATCAAAGACTATATAGGGATGCCCAAGGCAAATATGTACCAGTCTCTTCATACTACTGTAATAGGCCCTTACGGTGAAAGAATGGAAGTCCAGATAAGAACCCATGCCATGGACAGAGTAGCCAAAACAGGAGTTGCGGCTCACTGGTCATACAAGGAGGGACGGACTGCCGACCCAAAGATTGCAAAAAGTTTCGAATGGGTTCAGAATCTTGTGGAAAACCAGGCGGACTTTCCTGAACCGGAAGAGTTTCTGGAAAATGTAAAGATAGACCTTTTCCCTGATGAAGTTTATGTGTTCACTCCAAGAGGAGATATTAAAAATCTTCCCAAGGGTTCGACTCCCATTGATTTTGCATACAGTATTCATACAGATGTGGGAAATACCTGCGCCGGAGCAAAGGTTAACAGCAGGATGGTTCCCCTGCATCATGAGCTGAAAAACGGGGATACTGTTGAAGTCATTACCTCAAACAATGTGAAACCTAATCATGACTGGCTTTCCCATGTAAAAAGCGTGAGAGCAAGATCAAGGATCAAGAGATTCCTGAAGCAGCAGGACAAGGAAAGAAGTATCGGCCTTGGAAGAGAGATGTGTGAAAAGATATTCAGAAAGCACAAGCTTAATTTCAACAAGCTCTATTCCACAGATGAAATGACTGAAATTGCCTCGAGATACGGATACAAGGAATCAGAAAACCTAATAGCGGCAGTAGGCTACGGGAAAATAACCCCGCGGCAGGTTCTCAACCGTTTTCTTGAAAACAGGGAGGAAAAGCCGAAAAAAGAAGAGCAGGAAAATATTTACGATGAATCCGCAGAAGCTCTTTTTCAGTCTGCCGACGGTGAAATAATAGTGGACGGGCTCGATGATCTGCTCACACGGCGGGCAAAATGCTGCAACCCTGTACCAGGAGATCCTATTGTTGGCTATATAACTGAAGGTCATGGAATCACAATTCATGTCAGAAGCTGCCCCAATGTGAAGTCACAGACAAACCCTGAAAGATTTGTGGCTGCAAGCTGGGGAAGAACAGCGGAAGGTTCTTATCCTGTAAGACTTATTGTTTCAGTGAGAGACAGAGTTGGAGCTGCAGCTGAAATTACCGGCTCCATCAGTGAAAATAACGCAAATATTGTTGAACTTTCATTGAGAAAGCACGACAACGGCAGAGTCGCTGTTTTTGACATGACAGTGAATGTTCCTAACAGGGATGTTCTTGAAAAAATACTTAAAAGGCTTAAATCTGTTCAGGATGTATGTGAAGTGAAAAGGATTAAAAGCTGAGCGGAAACTGATTTTCTTAATCCCCGGTGTTTAATTGATGAAATCACACCGGGGGTTAAATTTTCAGGTAAAACAGGTTTCTATCAAGGTGCCTTTACAACTTTTCCTGACTTGATGCAGTTTGTGCATGCCTGAATTGTTTTTACACTTCCCTGAAATACAGCTCTTACTTTCTGAATATTTGGATTAAAGCGTCTTTTATTGACATTGTGGGCATGACTTATATTGTTTCCCACCATCGGCTTTTTACCGCAGATTGCACATTCTTTTGACATTTGTGGTTCTCCTTATAAACTATTGTTACCCCTGATCCAAGGCGGTTAATTTCACAAAAAAAAATTACTATACCAAAAATCGGCGGATGTAAAGACTTAAGTTCAGATTTTAATTGAATCTGAATGCTTAAAGTACCGTTATCAAAATCATTCCTCTTTTTTCTTCAGAGCTTTTTTCTGCAGTGTGTGTGCAGATTCAAGTTTTTCAGAGGCCTTTTTAGCTGCAGGAGTATCAGGATAATTTTCAATTATGCTTTTGTATCTTGCGGCTGCTGCATCATAGGACTTCTGCTTCATGTAGAAATCTGCAACATAGAGTTCAGATTCGGCAAGTCTTTCAACACACTCCCTTGAATGCTTCTGAGCTGTCTTTACATATTCAGAATCAGGATAGCTCTGGATGAACCTTAGGAAGTGGTTAAGAGCCTCCTTTGTGTATGACTGATCTCTGTCTATGGTAAGAATCTGCCTGTAGTATGATTCGGCAATTCTGAAAGACGCTTTTTCAGCCTCCGGGTGAAGAGGGTGGAGTCTTTCAAAAAGCTTGTAAGCTGCTATTGCTTCATCATATTTTTTAAGTTCAAAAT
Organism: Desulfobacteraceae bacterium; assembly: GCA_050253255.1. GTDB lineage: Bacteria > Desulfobacterota > Desulfobacteria > Desulfobacterales > JACKCP01 > JACKCP01. The sequence goes on from JBFWJK010000101.1 coordinate 5,958, forward strand.
ATGAGTCGCCAATTTTGATCTGAGCCTCTTTGACATGTTCACTGAATGGATACCAGTTTTTAAGCTGTTGAAAAAGCTCTATGGCATCAAGATAGTCTTTGTCCTCAAATTCTTTTCTTGCTTCCGTTATCAGTTCTGTTGCTGTTTTTTCAGTTTCCTTGTGAAAAAGGCCGCATCCGGATAAAAGGAGGGCGGCCAACGCAAGAATAATTGTTTTTTTCATTATTCAAGACCTTCGATGTACTGATCTGCGCAAAATGCTGCAATGGCTGCGTCGCCTACAGCTGTTGAAACCTGTCTTAAAGGTGTGTTTCTTACATCTCCTGCGGCAAAGACACCTTTTACAGATGTTTCCATTCTCGGATCAGTAATTATAAAACCGCTCTGATCAACATTTATTTTATCATTGAGAAACTCAGTGTTTGGAATTGTTCCAACCCAGATAAAGCATCCCTGAGCATCAAGTTCTTTTGTTTCACCGGTTTTTACATTTTTTACCGAAACAGATTCAACGCTTTTGCTTCCGTTAATTTCAGTGGGTACACTGTCCCAGACTATTTCCACTTTGTCGTTTGCAAAAATTCTGTCCTGAAGCATTTTTGCAGCTCTGAGCTGGTCTCTTCTGTGGACAAGATAAACTTTTCTTACAAATTTGGTTAAAAAAAGAGTTTCCTGGACTGCTGTATCCCCGCCGCCGACGGCAACAACATCCTTGTCTCTGAAAAACATTGCATCACATGTTGCACATGTTGAAACACCTTTACCGAACAATGTATTTTCTCCGGGGATTCCAAGTTTTCTCGGAGAGCATCCTGAAGCAATTATAATTGCCTTTGTATTTACAGAAGAGTCTGAAAGAACAACTTTTTTTATTTTATCGTCTGTTTCAAGGCTTTTGACATCTCCCTGAATTATTTCAAGGCCGAAGTTCTTTGCCTGCTGTTCCATTTTCATTGTAAGATCATAGCCCGGCAGACCTTCAGGAAATCCAGGATAGTTCTCGATCCAGTCTGTAATCATTATCTGGCCGCCCGGAGTATGCTTTTCAATTAAAAGAGCCGATAATCCGGCTCTTTTTGCATAAATACCGGCTGTCAGTCCGGCAGGGCCTCCGCCAATGATTACGACATCGTAATCATTTTTTTCCATTTTGAGGTTCCTAAATTAAATTTTTAATTTTTTCTTCAAGCTGCTCCTTTGATGCCAGTCCTGTCTGCTGACTGTCGACTGAGCCGTTTTTAAAGAAAATAAGAGTAGGTATTGCTTTTATTTCAAATTTACCCGGGGTAAGAGGGTTTTCATCCACATTGCATTTGCAGAATTTTATTTTGTCGCCGTAAGTACTGGCAAGTTCTTCAACAGTGGGTGCAATGGCTCTGCAAGGTCCGCACCATGGGGCCCAGAAATCAACAAGAACAGGTTTGTCTGATTTTAGTACCTCAGCTTCAAAGTTGGAGTCTCCGATTTCGATTACTGCATCGCTCATTTTTTTGTCCTTTCATTGAGTATTTAAATTTCAACATTTTTTTAATTTCATTGTTTCAGGTAATAATAAAAATCATATTCCCCGATGTCAATCAATCAAAATAAAGTTTATTTTTTTTAAACCTTGAACTGACTGCTGCAAAAACTTTTTTGAAGCAGTCCTTATTAAAAATCAGTTATTACAATTTAACAGCTTCAAGTCTTGAATTTGAAAGTGTTCAGCCTGTAAGAGAGGAAAAAATTAAAACGGTTACAGATCAGCTTAAGGATTTGAATGATTCGTCTGTCCATCTGCATGCTTCAAGATAAATCTGAGGAAGTCTTTTTTCATCCAGTTTGAGCTTTTGCTGCAGCTCGAGAACCTGATCGAATTTTGCCTGTTCGTATAATGAAACAAGTACAAGCACAGGGTAAAGAGGACCTCTTTTTTCCAGATACGCAATGGTTATTTCATCTGAAAGTGGAAGTTCTTGTAAAATTTTATCCATTGGGTAACCAAGCAGTGCGTCAATATGTGAAAAAAGGCCCATGGTGAAAAGAGCTGTGGGAGAAAATCTGGGATTGTTTATTTCATTGCCCACAAGTTCACAGAACTTGGCTCTGACCGAAGAGTTCCTTAAAAGCGCATTCTGCTGTTTTGACTCCATATTGGTAAGAACCACAAGCGAGGCAAGCTTTTTAAGTTCTTCAAGGCCGATAAGAACAGCCGCATCTTTTATGGACGATATTTTTTCAAGTCTTCTGTAGTATGCTGAATTTATATATCTTAAAATTTTGTATGAAAGACCCACGTCATGCTGAATCAGATTTGCAATTTTTGACATTTCAGCATCTTTTTTATTTATTTCTGCAATCAGGTGAAGAAGCTGAACCTTGTTTGAAGGAATATTGTGGCCTTTTATTATCTGAGGCCTGCAGAAGAAAAAACCCTGAAAAAGATCAAAACCGATTTTTTTTGCAATTTTATATTCTTTTTCTGTTTCAACTTTTTCAGCCAGAAGGGTTTTGTTTTCCTTTGCAAATCTTTTTGCATATTTTTCTATTTCATCTAAGGGAGTAGCTCTGAAATCAAATTTTATTATGTCTGCAAGTTCCACCAGAGGAGCAAGGGCGGGTCTGTATATGAAATCATCGAGTGCGATTTTATACCCGTCTTTTTTCAAGAGCCTGCATTCATTTATCAGTTCCTTTGTGGGAGGAACATTTTCAAGTATTTCAACAACAATCGATTCTTTTGGAAAAATCAGGGGGATCTGTCGTAAAATAAGATTTTCAGTAAAATTTATAAATGCGTTTTTTCCGCCTGTAAGCTCTTCAAGGCCGAAATTGAAGTATGTATTTGTAAGAACATGGGAAGATGCAAGATCACCGTCAATTTCGGGCATGGCATTTTCATAGCTGCTTCTGAAAAGAATTTCATAGGCCACTGTTTCCATTTTAGTATTGAATATCGGTTGTCTTGCTGTAAATATTTCCATAAATATCTCTGTTCCCTATTTTTACAATAACACATGTTTTATCGTAAGAAATAATATCGGAAAAAAAATCTACCGCCTGTTCGAGGTTTTGTGCAACAGGGCAGTATATTTGAGTATTGTCAAAAGGGCAGTGTGAACATTTGTGAAAATCAAGTTCGCACCATCTTGGCAGACTTATTTTTTTTTCATTTAAAAGAGTGATGGTTCTGTCATCTATTTCGATGCTGAAGTTTCTCTGTTTTTTATCTTCAAGAATGAATGTGTACAAAATTTTCATTTAATATCACCTTTCATAAAATAAAGAATTTTTGCCTTGTTTTATTAAAATTGCAAGTTTTAAGTATTTTTTATTAAATGCTGATTTTGCTGCAGGTCAGACAGCCTTTATTATTTGGGCTCTTATTTAAAAAAGACTTGCATTACTATGTGATTTATATTAATTGAACCATCATTAAATAATCTTTGTTCAGTAACCAGGAGTTTTCTGACTGAATTTGATTCATTAAATAATTTAGCCTGGATGGCGGAACTGGTAGACGCAAGGGACTTAAAATCCCTCGGCACTAAGTGCTGTCCGAGTTCGATTCTCGGTCCAGGCACCATATTCTTTCCTAAACCAAAGTAAAAACTCAAGAATTGTGTATATATATTTTTAAGAATTTTGTTTCGCAGAGTTTTTAATCAATAAATGATAAATACCTTTTAATCTTCATAGAACAAAGGCTTTTCTTTATCTTATGACTTTTTTAATGTATTATTTATGATACAAGTCTTTCAAAACATGGCATTTCTTTTGCTTTGTAAATCTGCGAAATTTTATTTTAATATCGGAGGCCGGTATGTTTAAAAAAACTGAAGGATTTACTCTGATAGAGCTTATGATTGTTGTTGCAATTATTGGTATTCTTGCCGCAATAGCCATTCCTGAATATATGAATTATCAGATGAAAGCAAAGACTGCAGAAGCTGTTACAAATATTGGAGCTATAAAAAACTTGCAGACTGCTTATTACGCCGAAGAAGGTACTTACAGACCCTGCGTTGCTCACCCTCCCGGAGCTCCATCGACTGGCAAGACAGCATGGGGTGCGGGTAATAATGATTTTGACATAATAGGATTTAAGCATTCAGGCAGTGTTTATTATCAATATAATGTAGGGTCTGATACAGGCGCTGAAATGACAATCGCAGCCATTGGGGAGCTTGACGGTAAGGGCGAGCAGGGAGTTTTTGCATACTCAACAACTGCCGGTAATAACGGTGCCGATTTGGGTGACGGAGAAGTGGCCATGATAAATGTTCCTGACAGAATATTGAAAATTAATCCCGGTTTTTTTTAATTCAACCAAGGTGGTTTGACAAAAAATGTCACTCTTGCGGAAATTGTAATTTGGCTTAGTAATTAGTGACAAAAAATGTCATACTTAATCACTGTTTATTAATTAAAACCTTGACTGAAAAAGGGTTTTATGAGATTTTTCTTAATATGGCATTTCTTTTGCAATTAAATAATCAATAAAATTTATTTTAATTATCTAAGGAGGATTTATGTTTAAGAAAAGTAAAGGTTTTACACTTATTGAACTTATGATTGTTGTTGCAATCATTGGTATACTAGCAGCTATTGCTATTCCTAACTTTATGAATTATCAGTGCAAGGCTAAGCAGTCTGAAGCTAAGTCTATGCTTGGTAATATAAGAACTTTACAGGAAGTTTATTTTGCTGAGGAATCTACATATACAGAGAATAATACTCTTCTTGGTTTTAACATGACAGAAACTGCAAAAACATACAAAACTGTAGATATTTCAAGTAATGGCACAAATTTTGGTGCAGAAGTTTCAGGAAAACCAGGTAAGACTACAGATGTTTGGGAATATTCAACCGCAAATACTAGTGGTATATGGAATAGCTCTAATGGATGTCAATAAGCAAAACTAGTTTGAATTATAAAAATAGCCTCTTTCAAGGAAAGGGGCTATTTTTATATGTAAATTTGAGATTATTTCTTATTATGACTAAAAAAAAAGACATTAATTTTTTGTTTTTAATAATATTGATTTTAATTGTTATTTTGTGTCAACATCTGAATATTGAAATCAAGAAAGAGTTACTCCCAAAAATAGAAGGCTGCTCATGGTGCTTAAGTGCCAAGCCGGACGAACCAGATTTCTTACCTTACAAAACAGAGTACTACAAATTATTTGCTCCAGCAGACAATGAAATGACAGCAGATATATTATGGCTTAGAACATGCTATTATTTTGGCTATCATGGTCTTACCGATAAACAATACCCCCATTTATTTTTTTTGATAGATAAAATAGGAGATCTTTCTAAAAAATGGAGTTATCCATATGTTTTTGGAACAATTGCTTTGCTTGTTGAAGCTGAAAATCCTTTTGAAGCAATGGTTTTGTGTGATAAAGGAATTGAAAAATTTCCTGATATATGGATTTTAAGATTTTATAAGGGGTATATTTTATGGAAGTCATTTGAAGATTATGAGGGTGCTTCAGAAAATATATTTAAGGCAAGTCTTTTACCAGAAGCTCCAAAGTATCTTTCAAATTTGGCTGCAACTTTTGCAAAAAAATCAGGACATGAAATGTTTTTTGAAAAATTTATAGAAACTGCCTTGGAAAGTATTGAAGATAAAACCCAGAAAGAAATTTTTATAAATAAACTGAGAAAGATGGAAGAAAGTGAATAAAAACATTGCCTTATCTTTAGAAGCTGTTGACTATGGTGTTAATCACGGTTTTTTTCTCAAAAAAAAGCAAATTATAAAAAACTTGTCTTTAAATGTTTTTAAAGGAGAAATTTTTGGTCTTGTTGGCTCAAATGGTGCCGGAAAAACAACAACTATAAAACTTAGTATGGGTCTTGTGAAGTCTGATAAAGGCAAGATTGAAATCTTTGGAAGTTCACCTCAAAAAAATGAAATAAGACAAAAAATTGGTTTTTTAACTGAGAATCAATATGTTTATCCATATCTTACACTAAGGGAATGGCTTGAAATGCTTGGAAGTATTTCAGGACTTAAATCCGAAAAGCTAAAATTTCAGATTAAAAAGGTTTTAAACCTTGTTGAGCTTGATGATTTTTCAGATGAAAAATTAAAAAATCTTTCAAAGGGTCAAATTCAAAGAGCTGGGATTGCACAGGCACTTCTTTGTGATCCTTTAATACTTGTACTTGATGA
>JBFWJK010000102.1:0-12117 GCA_050253255.1 Desulfobacteraceae bacterium
TGAATCCCTTGGCAAGGATATAAAATCCTTTTTGTATGAGGATGTTTTTCTTCTTCCCGGTGATGCAACAATGGAAAAGCTTGAAAAACGCCTTTACTGGAAGGGCTTTTTCAGAACACACAGAAGTTTTATTGTAAACATGGATAAAGTTTCAGAATTTTACCCGATGTTTGCAGGCAAGTATGAAATTGTTGTTAAAAATAAAGACGAAACAAAGATTCCTGTTTCAAGGACAAGGGTAAAAGATTTTAAAAAAATTGCCGGATTCTGATTAATATTATTTCATTCCCGGATTTATACATTTCATTCCTTTATAATACACTTCATTCCATAACTGTTTTATTTATCACTTAAAACATAGATATTCTTTTTTTAATTACAGGAACCTTCAGGAGAAAAAATGACCATTGAGCAATTAACCCTGTTATTAATAGAAAGGGCAAGTCTTCTAACAGCAGTAAGCTCGCTTGTTCTTATCTGGCTGCCTTTCAACAGAACCGGATCTTATGATTTTGGAAGAAAGGAAAAGGTTTTTCTTTCATTGTTTTTTGGGATTATCGGAATTGCCGGAACCCTTTCAGGCGGAAGAGTTTCAGAGTCAGTGGCCAATTTAAGAGGTATGGGTGTTGTAACAGCCGGTCTTGTGGGAGGACCCTTTGTCGGAACAGGTGCAGGGCTGGTTGCAGGACTTCACAGATATCTTGCAGATCCCGGAGGCTTCAGTGCTCTTCCCTGCGCACTTGCAACAATCCTTGAAGGTTTTGCTGCGGGAAGACTCTTCTTTTATCAGAAAACATATCCCGACTTCAGACTTGCAGGTGCAGCAGCCTTTGCAGGAGAATCTGTTCACATGCTTCTTGTGCTTTTCATGTCAAAGCCTTTTGAAAGCGCCGCCTCTCTTGTAGGGCTCATTTCCGTTCCAATGATCTTGAGCAATACTTTCGGTGCCATGCTGTTAACCTTTGTTATTTTCAAGGTTTTCCAGTCAAGGGACAGGGAGAATTCCAACCAGGCGGAAGTTTTTTTGAAAATTGTGAAAAATACGGTGTCCCATCTGAGAAACGGGCTTAATCTGGATTCCGCCGGAAAAACATGTGAAATCATCTATAGAAATCTTCCTGTTGCAGGAGTCTCAATCACAGACAGGACAATAATTCTTGCACATTCAGGAGAGGGAGACGACCATCACAGGCCCGGTATTCCTATTCAGACCGAATTTACAAAAAGAGTTCTACAGGGAAAAAACTACGGAGTGGTAAGATCCGGCAGGCTGATTTCATGCAGGTCAGAGTCATGCCCCTTGAACTCTGCGGTAGTTGTTCCCCTGAAAAAAAAGGGTGAAATAACAGGCACTTTAAAACTTTACGGATCTAAAAAAAGACCTTTGAGTCCCAAGATTTATGAAATTACCAAAGGGCTTGCAGAACTTTTTTCAATTCAGCTCGAACTCGAGGATATAGCAATAAGTGAAAAGATGCTTGCGCAGGCTGAAATCAGAAGGCTCAATGCTCAGATTCAGCCCCATTTTCTGTTCAATGCTCTCAATACAATTGCATCTTTTACAAGAACTGAACCGGAAAAGGCAAGAAGTCTCATCAGTTCACTGTCTCTTTATATGAGGAAAAATCTTTACACTGAAAAAGGAATAATAGCTCTCAGTGAGGAAATGGAGCAGGTAAGGGCTTATATTTCCATTGAAAAGGCAAGGTTCGGGGAGAGGATAGAGTATGTAGAAAAAATTGATGCAGACCTGAGTGATTTTCCGATTCCCCGTCTTATAATTCAGCCTTTTGTTGAAAATTCAGTAAGACACGGCCTGAAGGATATAGAGTCTGGAGGACTTATTGAAATTAAAGCTGAAAAAACCGCAAAGGGAGTGGTTTTTTCAATCAGGGATAACGGCTCCGGGATGCCTTTAAAATCAGAAGAGAGGGATTTTTTAAATCTCGAGCCAGAAACGGGAGGAATCGGAATCAGAAACTGCCACGAAAGGCTTGTAAATATTTACGGAGAAGATTCCGGTCTTTGTTTTGAAACAAAAAAAGGGAGGGGGACAAAGGTTGTATTTTTTATTCCTTTTAAAAGGGAGGGTTCAGACTGGGATTTAGTGAACCAGCCGTTTTAGGCATCAGTCCTGATTTAAGGTGAAAGTCGGGCTGAGTTCGGCAAAAGGGCCTGAAGGCTCTGGTATTTTAAACTTAAGGAGTATTATTATGCTGTTTTTTACATTATGCGTAGCTTTACTGATCACAGGTTATTTTACATACGGGAAGGTCGTTGAAAATATTTTCGGAATAGAGCCGGACAGGCCTACACCGTGTTCAACAATGGAGGACGGATGCGACTATATTTCAATGCCTACATGGAAAGTTTTTTTTATTCAGCTTCTTGATATTGCAGGGATAGGGCCTATATTCGGTCCGATTCTTGCCGCTCTGTACGGTCCTGTCGCTCTGATCTGGATTGTAATTGGATGTATATTTGCAGGTGCTGTTCATGATTTTTTCAGCGGTATGCTTTCTGTCAGATCAAAAGGACAGTCAATACCTGAGGTTGTGGGCGATTTTCTTGGAATGAGTGCAAGACAGGTAATGAGACTTTTCTCGGTTATTCTTCTTCTCCTTGTCGGTGTTGTGTTTGTTTTGAGTCCTGCAAAACTTCTTAACAATATGACAGGAATAAACACTCATATTCTTGTGGGTCTGATTTTTGTATATTATTTTGCAGCTACAATTCTTCCCATCGACAAGATAATCGGTCGTTTTTATCCTGTATTCGGAGCCCTTCTCCTTTTCATGAGCTTCGGAGTTCTGGCAGGTTTGTTTTTCAGTTCAGACATTACTGTACTTCCAAATCTTGATTTTTTTAACAATACACATCCGGGAGACAAGCCTGTCTGGCCTCTTCTTTTCATAACACTTTCCTGCGGGGCAATCAGCGGTTTTCATTCAACCCAGTCTCCTCTTATGGCAAGATGCATAAGAAACGAATCGAAGGGAAGGCTTGTATTTTACGGAGCAATGATCGCAGAAGGTATAATCGCTCTTATCTGGGCAACAGCAGGTCTTTCATTCTATGCCGCTCCTGAAGCTCTTAATGCTGTAATTGCATCAGGTTCGCCTTCTGCTGTTGTAAATGAAGTCTGCAATACTCTTCTTGGGCCATTTGGCGGATTTCTTGCTGTAATGGGTGTTGTAATTCTTCCTATTACAAGCGGAGATACTGCTTTCAGAAGCACAAGGCTTATAATTGCGGAAACATTCAGGATGGAACAGAAGCTTCCTGTAAAAAGACTTTTGATAGCTGTTCCTCTTTTTGCTGTTGCTTTTCTTATTTCAACCCAGGATTTTGCAGTTATCTGGAGATATTTTGGATGGTCAAACCAGACTCTTGCAACTCTTGTATTGTGGTCAGCAGCAGTATTTCTGGTTCAGAACAGGAAGTTCCACTGGATTGCATCTGTTCCTGCAACCTTTATGACCTCGGTGATATTTGCATTTATCCTTCAGGCTAAAATCGGATTCGGTTTTCCTGTCATGATTTCAAATATTGCCGGGGGAATAATTGCGGCAGCTGTGTTTGTAATCTTTTTAATCTATGCTTCCAGACAGAAAAGCGAGGCTTTATCTGTATCCTGACAGCCAGTCATGAAAGGTTCTGCCGGCATTGTCCGGCAGAACCCCCTGTCAGTTGATTTATATGAGACTGTAATATTTTTTCAATCAAGGGTTAACATTGGTGTTCTCTGGGAAAAAATTATTGTTCAGATATAAAGAATATTTTGTGAAATCCTTTTGAAACAGGATTGTCTATCACTTCCGTTTTTTCTTCGAAATCATAAATTCTGCCGGGGGAGTAGGGAGGCTTTTTTACATGCATCTTATCTCTTGTCCATTTTCCGTTTTTCATGTGAAGATTTTTTGATGTGACTTCATCGGCCCTCATAGATAAAATTTTTTTATTTTTTTTTACAGCCTCACCTTTGATTTTTACTATATTTCTGAATCGTTCGCCTGTTTCAATGATTTTTCTTTCCAGATGTATAACACATGTTACCCCGGAACCGGGTTCTATGTTTTCAATGCCTGTTATCTTGTATTTATCTGAGTGTGCCCGGGACATCAAAATACTATGGTTTACAGCTATTAAAGCTGTAATGATTAAAATCAGGTTTGATGCAGTTTTTTTGATATTCATATTTTCCCCGATAAAATTTTACATTTAAGAGTTCTGCCTTTTTATCGAGGCAGAACTCTTAACATTTTTTTATTCAAAAAGAACTGAAATAAAGCAGGTGAATTTATCCGAGTCTGAATCCTCAGGAACAGGCTGATCCTGTTCATCTGTTGCCTGTGTTTCTCTTACAGCAATATTGAATGTCCCTGTTCCGGGGCTCCCGTGTTCGACGGTAAAGTAAATAACACCATCTTCCTGGGGAGTGAATATGATTTTTGCCGAAGAACTGTTCATGCTGTCTGAATCCTGATGGAGAACAGTTTCAAGAGAATTGGAATCATATACTTTTACAAGCGTTTTCATTGTGTCCGGATACAGACCGCTTGTATACAGAGTATAGGGAGTTCCGGCTGAAGCGTTGAAATAATAATAGAGAACTTCTTCATCATTTGCAATTATGCCTGGTTCAGGCTGCTGATTCACAGTAAGTTCTTTTGCGTCAGCAGGTCTTGTATTGGGGATATAAATATCCTTTCCGGATGTCTGGGCACTTGCAGTTTTCATTACCACAAAATTTTCTGAAACAGGTGTCTCAACACTTTTTGTACCCTGCTTCAGGGATACTCCTTCTGATGTTTCAACTGCTCCACCGTCACTGTTTTGAGCTTTGAATACAAACTGGTATTCTCCGTTTTCATAATCTGCCAGAGCACCTGTGTACAGGCCGTCTCCGGCATGAACATCGGGAGGGTTTCCGTCGTCCTTTAGAGACAATTCGGTTTCAGTACTGTCGGGAGCTGTTATCTGTGCTGTAACTTCAAGCCCTTTTATCGGGTAGTTTCTCGAAACAGATGCGTATACAAGCATAGGTTCAGGGTAGGCAGGCTGGGTTGCGTATCCGTTTATAAAATAGTCTGTGTCAGTTTTTGATTCAATTACAACTTCACTTTCTCCTGTAAGTCCTGAAGCCGACACGTCAATCTCCCAGGTTCCTGCCAATGGCTCGGATACTTCATATAAAATATATCCGTCTTCTTCAGTAAGGGTAATATCTGTAAAAGAGCCTACATTGGTTTTGTTTATCACAGTGTTGTCAGGTGCTGTAAGCTCCATTGAAACTGAGTCTCCGGCAGGGAAAGCAGAAGAAAAGACTGCTTTTTTACAGGTTGCATCGACAACAGCAGTTGTCGATGCAGTGTTTTTATTAATATTGAGATTTTCCTTTATTCTTGCAGTGAGCCTGTCGTCTGTGGAAACGCTCGATATGTCGGAATAAATCGAATTGAGGGTGGCTGATGTTGCTGCGTAGTATGATTTCCCCCCTGTTCCTGATGCAATCTGAGATATGGCAGACATATCAGCATCGGCTCCGAGTCCTATTGCATATACAGGTATATTTGCATTTTTGAGCTGGTCAAGTACAGTGTATGGAACCGAAGCCTCGCCGTCGCTTAAAAAAACAATATATTTGTATGTCCCTTTTCTTGTACTTGAACTAAGTATTGAATACCCTTGGGAAAGGGCTGCATGAAAATCGGTTCCTCCTCCTGCCGAGAGAGCATCTATAGAGGTTTTGAATTCAGCTTTTTTTGCATTGTCAAGAAGTGAAAGTGAACCGATTGTGGATGCCGAAGAATTGAAGGCGACAATTGCCGCATAATCTTTACCGGCCTCCATTTTATCAAGATAGGATTTGGCTCCTGAAATTGCTGATGCCATTTTTGAGTCAATGGACATGCTTCCTGAATCGTCAATAATTATGCATGCTTCTGAACCTTCCATATATATGATTTCAACAGCAGGATTGTCCACAGGCTTTTTAAGGGGTGACGGAACTGATTTGAGCGCCTGAAGATCTGTGAATACATATCTTGCATTTTTGTAGCCTAGATACCCAAGGGCTCCCCATAAGGAGTCAAGCTCAACAGGTGAAATAAGAGTTTCCCATATAGATTCTCCATACATCCTGTAATGGGCCGTTTTAAGCTTTGTCCTGTCGGAATAATGTGCAGGCACGCTGAAATTCTGCCATGTCCAGTGCTGATTCATGATCGAATCCTTGGGTGTGTCGTTTTTATTCGGGAATCCGGGATCAGGCCCCTGGTCATCTTTATATTCATCATAAGCTGCATAAGCATAGTGTCCAAGCTCATGTGCAAGGGCATGACCTGCCTCGCTCAGATCTGAAAGGTCGTCATCGATAAAGATTCGTCCGTCCTTTTTAAAGCCTGCAATAGTTGCATTTGCGGCATCTGCAGTGTTAAGAAAGCGAATGTCTGCTTTAGTCCAGTCCCGCGCCTTGTTTGTTACACTATTGGGAGTATAAACATAAAGGCGTCTCAGAGAATGATTGCCTTCAGTCATTGTCCATACATCCTTTGCAAATATTTCAAATACTGTTTTAAGCTTTGTTTTGTCTGCTGCTGTTGGAGACCAGCCCAGTGAAACAACAAGATCGAATTTTCCGTCTTCCCATTTTGAAAGGGAATGGGTTGCACTGAAGCAAGGAAGAACTGAAACAAGTAAAAAAAGAAATGCGGCAGATACTGACCTGAGATTTTTCATATCCCCTCCTCATTTTGTTTTCTGCCTTAAAAGAACTGGAATTTCAGTGGGTTATAAGTAAGTACTGTGAGTTCACCCGGTCAGGGATCTGCAGTTTCAGTATTTCAGATCTTAGAGGCAGTTTTTTTATGATTGTAATAATATGCATATAGATATTTATCTCACGGCGCAGTTTTTTCGTCAATAAACATTGTTTATTCAGGCCGGTTTTGCATGCCTGTGCCTCTGAATACAAAAAATCTGGTTTTAAGTTTATGGCTATTATATATTTAAAAAGCCCATGATATTAAGGAGAGCTCAATATGAAACAGTTAAATATACTTTTAGGAGCTGTTTTTTTTCTTTTTGCTGCAAATTCAGTTTTTGCACAGCAAAAACCTGAAATTTTTCCACAGACAGGACATGGTAAAATAAGCACAATTACAAGTCTTGCCGTAAGCCCGGACGGTAATTTTCTTGCCTCTGCGGACAGTAATCTGATGATGAGAAATATAAAAATATGGGACTGGAAAAATGGGAGGGAGTTTCGAACAATCCCTCTTGATGATTCATCTCTTTATTATCATCTGATGTTTTCTTCAGACAGTAAAAAAATTCTTGTAATGGGAAGCGGCAGCATAAATATTTTTGATCTTGTTTCGGGAAAAGAAATAAAACATCTTGATTTAAAAGGAATTTCATTTAGTGAATTATCTTACCCGGATAAAATTTTAAATGAGCATTCTATTTCGGGTTTTGTTTCTCCCTTCAGGTTTCCCGCAGGAGCAAGTAAGTATTTACCTGATAAAAAATTTTACTACAGGTTTACTCTGGAAGACTATTCCTTTAATTTTTACAGGGCAGCGGATAATAAAAAGGTTCTTTCAATTCCTGTTTTAAAGGATGATTTCAGCATTCAGATTGCAAGTGATTTTTCAAACTACAGTAATGATCTGGTCCCAAACTGGGTAAACAATGCTGTTTTAAGTCCTGATTTTAAGTATTTATTTATAGGAGGAAAATGGAAAGAGGAGCAGCATCCGGTAATTTCAGTTTATGAATTAAATACAGGAAGAAAAATAAATGAGCTTGGAAAAGTTGCCGCAACAGGTACTTCACTTCTTTCCAAACCCTTTGACAGATATCTTTTAAATTATGATTTTTCAGATAAATCACATATTGTTGTCTGGGACACAAAGTCTTCGGGAAAGCCTGTTTTTTTTCTTAAAAAAGGAAAAGATAAGTTAGGTGATGATTACAATGACTTTAAGGATAAGCATATCATAAAGGGGGAAGACGGATTAATAACTCTCTCAAAAGAAACAGAATCTGTTGACGGGCAATACGAGGCAAAAACTGAACCCGGAACAGATACAATTATTCTTTATGATAAAAAATCCAAAAAGGAACTGGCAAGATTTATAAGTTTTACAGACAGGGAATGGATTGTAATTACTCCCGAGGGTTATTTTAATGCATCGCCCGGAGGAGCAAAACATCTTAATGTAAGAATAGGCTTAAAGGTTTATCCAATAGACAATTTTTTTGAAAAATACTTTGATCCTGTTTATGTTGAATTTGCCCTTAAGGGTAAAAAAATCACACCAGAAGAAGATATACGCGACGGGATTTTAACACCGCCCGAAGTTTCAATTGTGTCTCCTGATCCAGACGATATATTTAAAAAAGACACAATAAAAGTAAGCGTTGTTGCAAAGGATACCGGCGGAGGAATTGATGAAATAAGACTTTTCCACAACGGCAAGGTAATAAATGACAAGTCACGGGCCTTAAAGTACAGTTCCCAAAAAAAACAGGCCGCAAAAGCCTTTAAAGTTACTCTTGTGGAGGGAATAAACAGTTTCAGGGCTGAAGCTTTTACTAAAGACAGAACAAGAGCAGATTCCAAAGAACTTTTTGTAAGATTCAGCGGTTCAACAAAAGATTCAGTTCTTCATGTTTTTTCTGTTGGAATAAACAAATACAGAAATTCTGCATTAAATCTTAATTATGCACAGTCAGATGCAGGCGGAATAAGCAGTTTTTTCAGGGAAAAAGGAGCAATACTTTTTTCAAAAACTGAAATTAATGAAATTTACAATGAAGAGGCAACAAGGGAAAATATTGTTAAAAAACTTGAAAATCTTGGAAAAACAAAGCCCCAGGATGCTGTTGTAATTTATCTTGCAGGTCATGGTGAAAGCTATGGTGACTCCTGGTATTTTATCCCCCATGAGCTTGTCTATCCTGAAAGGGAAGAAGATGTTAAGTCAAAGGCTCTTTCATCTGAAATGCTTTCTGAGCTGATTAAAAAAATTACTGCCCAGAAAATTCTTGTAATTGTAGATGCCTGTAAATCAGGAGCTGTTCTCACAGCTTTCAGAGGTTTTGAAGACAGAAAAGCTCTTGCCATGCTTTCAAGGTCAACAGGAGTTCATGTTATTGCCGCTTCAACAAAGGATCAATATGCTTCAGAAGTAAAAGAACTCGGTCACGGCGTTTTTACGTTTACACTTCTCAAAGGTCTTGAAGGAGGAGCATCAGGAAATTCCAAAACTGTAACAGTAAGAAAACTCATGGGTTATATTGAAGAAAATTTACCTGATTTTACAAGTAAATATAAAAATGAAGTTCAGTTTCCTGTTATTGTTTCAAAGGGCATGGATTTTCCACTTGTAATTTCGGAATAAAAAATCAAAGGAGGTTTTTTTTGAAAAGAAAAATTACCACAACAATAGATAAAGATTTGTGCATAGGCTGCGGATTGTGTGTAAAAGTCTGCCCTGACGATGCAATTTCAATGATAGATGAAAAAGCTGTTGTAACCGGAGAATTTTCCCTTGGCTGCGGACACTGCGAAGCAGTGTGTCCTTCAAATGCTGTAAAAGTCGGTTTTACCGATGACACACAGCTTGATTTTAAAAATTTTAATAAGCCAAAAGGGTGGATAAAATACGGAGATTATGACACTCAAAGCCTTGTTCATCTCATGATGTCAAGAAGATCATGCAGAAATTATCTTGAAAAGGAAGTTGATTTATCAGTACTTGAAGATCTTGTGAAAATCGGAACAACAGCACCATCAGGAACAAATTCCCAGATGTGGACATTTACAATTCTTCCGGACAGAAGCTCTGTATTAAAATTTGGAGATGAAGTTTTAAATTTTTTTAAAAAGCTCAATAATTTAGCTGAAAAAAGCTTTCTCAGAAAAACAATGAAACTTTTTGGAAAGCCTGAACTTGATAATTATTATGAAGATTATTATCAAAGGGTTAAGGAAAAAATTGACGAATATGAAAAAACAGGAAAAGAAAGCCTTTTTCACGGAGCAGTATCTGCAATAATTGTTGGATGTGAAAAAGGAGCAAGCTGTCCTTCAGAAGATGCACTTCTGGCAAGTCAGAATATTTTACTTGGAGCTCACAGTATGGGACTTGGAACCTGCCTTATAGGATTTGCAGTTGAAGCAATGAAAAATGACAAAAACATAAAAAAAGTAATAAATGTATCTGAAAACGAAGATATTTATTCAGTTATTGGAATTGGATATCCTGATGAAAAATATCAGGATACCTGCAAAAGAAGAAAAATAAATCCAAAAATTATAAAGTTATAAAATGTCTGATTTTTTTTATCCTGTAAGTAAATCAAAGGCTGAAAAGGAAGTAAAAAAATCAAAATTTATTTCCTATGTTTTTCCTTGCCCTGATGAAATTCAGGCTAAGGATAAAATAAGAGAACTCAAGCTTGAGCACAAAAATGCAGCCCATGTGGTTTATGGATTTGCAGCAGGGTTTAACAATAATTTCACTAAAGGAATGTCAGATGACGGCGAGCCTTCAGGAACAGCGGGAAAGCCTGTTCTTTCAATTATTGAAGGAAATAGCCTTGTAAATATTTTAGTTGTGGTTGTCAGATATTTCGGAGGAATAAAACTTGGAACCGGCGGACTTGTAAAGGCATATTCAGAAAGTGCAAACCTTGCAATTCAAAATGCAAAATTTAAAAAATTCGTTCATGAGAAAAAAGTAAAAATTAATTTTCCATACGATTATCTTGGACCAGTTCAGGGATATTTGAAATCAGAAAAAATAAGAATTGAAAATGAAAACTACAGTGAAGATGTAGAACTTTGTATTTTTCTTGAAGAAGAAACTCTTGATGAGATCCTGTTAAAAATAAAAGATATAACATCAGGAAATGTTTGTTTGTCAGTTTTAAGTAACTGAAATTTTTTTGAATTCCTCTTACTTTTCCAGTATTTGAAAATCTGGAAAAGTAAGAAGTTTCATTTTTTTATGCACCAATAAGAGGAAGTTCCTTCTCAATTTTAAAATATACAAGAAATTTTCCTACTTCAGGGTCTGAATCTTCCTTATATTTTCTTCTTTTCAGAGTTTCAATAAGATCAGTATTTTCCTCTTCTTTTATTTTTGTAAGGAAAAATCTCTTCCCCTTATATCCGCGGCCTTCTTCAATAAACATATAACAAGCCTTTGGATTTGACTGGACGTTTTTATGTGAAAGCCTGTCTCTCATTATAAGAGCAAGACTTCCGTCATCCATTATGTGCGGCCTTGCATATATTGCGCTGTCAACATGTCCTTCTGAATCTGCGGTTGATAAAATTCCTGTTCCCTTTGTATTTTCAAAATATGTTTTTAAATCCATTTTTTTCTCCGTTTTTTTGTGAATGTTTGTTTCATTATTTAAAACTATGTATTTTTTTATTTTGTTCAAGTGAGGGAATTAATATGATGGATTTTGTGATCCTCCCCAATCAATTATTGTCCAGTATGAGTTATGCCTCTATAATGAAAAACTTGTGGAGAAAAAAATGAATTAAAGAAGAAAATATGATCCCGATTTCAAAACGAAGTAGTTATGGGTTGTACCTCAGCAACTATCTGAAATAAAAGCAAAAGAGCTTTTAAAATTCCGCTTTTAGCTCTTGGCGTAATGTTTTTAAGGGTGAAATGAAAAAATAAGGTCAGTTTTTACCATTCACAAAATCTTTTATTACACAGTTCCTTGACAATTCTACATAAGTTAAAATTTCAGGCCTGCTCTAAAAGACTTAAGCAAAACAGGCCAGGGGGGAATAAAAACCCTATAGAATATCAGGAGATTTTAACTGGCAAAGACCAGGCAAAATGAGTTATCCCGGAGGAACCTCAAAAGAGTTTACATATGATTCTTTGCAGCTCGTTCCAAAGCTCCATCTCTGCCCTTGCTCGTTCCAAAGCTCCAGCTTTGGAATGTTGAATATATAATGGACCCCAAAATTTGAACCATTTGCTAAGCGACATATAAGCTGGTAAAAATTTAAAAAAAATAAAAGAGAATAGGAGGTCCATGAGGAAAAGTTACAGTGGGAGCTTCAAGGCAAAAGTA
>JBFWJK010000103.1:0-11906 GCA_050253255.1 Desulfobacteraceae bacterium
GAAGATTATGGCATAAAAGAGAAAACCTAAGTCTGGCAAACAGGCTGAGAAGAACATATTACGAGCTGATGAGGGATGATCTTGATCAGTTTATTCTTCAATACGGTCTTGTTGATTCTTATTTTCAGTTTCAGGCAAGAAAAGTATCTTATCCTTTTGTTGAAAGAAGGGAGCTGAAGCCGAAAGCAAGAATCCCAACCCTTGAGTATGAATGCCAGAACGCTTTTCTTGTCATTTTTATTGAAGATACTATCCCTGTATCCCATAAAAAATATATCCGGTTTTTTGACGACAATAAAACAACAAAAAAGAATTTTCTCAGAGCTGAGTCTCTTTCCCTTAAAAAGGATTTTGACAGAAGCCAGAAATATCTTGATTCGAAATATGTATGGGATCTTTTACGTGATCTTCTCCCTGTTGACTATGCACTTCTGATTCAGAGAGATCCTTCAACCAAGCTTTCAGACAGGTACTGTCTTACCCATTTTCATGTAAGAATAGACTGGCCCATAGCAGAGGCGGCTGAAGAACTTGCTCTTTCTTTGAGATACATATCAAAAAATCTTTATGAAAAAGGAGATAAAAACGCTGAAGATCTCCAGAAAAAATTTTTTGAATATTATGGACAGCCTGTGATGTCTGGAGGAAGAAGAACAGCTGCAATTGTTGCGGCACAGTATATGAGAAGACTTTCATGCCTTTCCACAGTCTATGCCGGAAGCAGCGAGAGCAGGGCAATGATAAGAATCTCGGAAAAAGGGCCTTCTAAAACTGTTCTTGCAAAACTTTCGGAAAAAGAAGTTCAGGAAATAGCCTCGCAGAATTCTATGACAAACTCTGCATTCAAGGAAAACTATGTGATTGCAAAGGAAGGAAAGTCAAGTGTTGTACTTTTTCAGGTTGCATATGAGTACACTTCCCATGCAAAAGAACCTGAAGACGGCAAGCTTAGAGAGCTCAATCCTGACCTTTACTGGCTGACAGTAGGATCTGAACAGATACTTCCAAAGCCTTTTACATGGAAGTTTCCTCCTCTTAATGTCAACAGAATTTATACGTAGGGTCTCCGTCAACTAAAATTGTGTTCATCATTGCTGTTTCATCACAGTCCGGAAATTTTACGCAGTGAATGCAGTCCGCCCAGATTTTAAGGGGGAGTTCTGTTTTATCAATTGTTTTAAAACCGAATTTTTTAAAAAAGTCGGGCTGGTAGGTCAGAGTGAATACATGGGTCATACCGTATTCAGTTGCTTCTTCCATCATTCTTGTGACAAGAATTCTGCCTATTCCTTTTTTATGAAAATCTGCATTAACAGCAAGAGATCTTATCTCTGCAAGA
Organism: Desulfobacteraceae bacterium; assembly: GCA_050253255.1. Taxonomy (GTDB): domain Bacteria; phylum Desulfobacterota; class Desulfobacteria; order Desulfobacterales; family JACKCP01; genus JACKCP01. The sequence goes on from JBFWJK010000103.1 coordinate 1,340, forward strand.
CTCTCCCAGCAGAACTGAAGAGCACAGCAGCCTATTATTTCTCCGGTGTCATCATCTTCAAATACCCAGAAATCCCTCAAATGATCGTAGAGCTGGCTCAACGGCCTTCCTATCATAAGGTTTTTTGTAGCAAAAGAATTTATCAGTCTGTGAATTTTTTTAACGTCTTTAAGTGTAGCGTGTCTTAGCATGGCAGTCAGTAAACTTTACAATTATTGATGATGTTTAAGGAGATGTTACCCGGAAATGGCTAAATCCATTCCTGTTTAAAAGTTTTTTAATCCGTTGTTACGGGATAAAAATTCCTATTACTCCTTTTTTTTCAGCTGTGTCAATTATTTTCCCTGAATCGGGATCAAATTTCTTGTAGACAATATCATCCGGAACAGGAAAATATTCAGGGTATTTTCTGTCTTCAGCAATATATTTCATTATATCCCTCCATATTGGAAGCGCTGCTCTTGCCCCGGTTTCAAGATGTCCGAGAGAACTGCTGTCATCGCATCCAACCCAGACACCAAGCGCAACAGACGGAGAAAATCCTACAAAGAGAGCATCTCTGTAATTGTCAGTTGTTCCTGTTTTCCCTGCAAGAGGATATCCGTTAATTTTTGTTCTTTTCCCGGTACCTTCTTCTATAACTGCCTGCAGGATATCTACCATAACAGCGGCTTCCTTTTCAGGATAGACTTTTTTTGCCATTCCTTTGTCTCTGGAATAAAGGATTTCATCATCTTTTGTTATTGAATCAATGTACCATGGCTTTCTGTAAAACCCTCTGGCCGGAAAAACTGAATATGCAGATGTCAGTTCAGCAAGAGTTGTTTCATAACTCCCAAGTGCAAGAGAGAGAGTTGCCCCAAGTTTTGTTGTAAACCCGAAGTCTTTTGCAAATTCCACAAGATTTTCCGGGTTGAGAGTTTCAAGGAGTCTTACAACAGGTATGTTTTTTGAGAGAGCCAGTGCTTTTCTGATGGTGGTTTCTCCTGAAAAGGTTCTGGAGAAATTATTCGGTATCCAGTCTTTGTTGCCGTAAACATTAAATATCGTAGGAACATCTCTCAGAGCTTTATTCTGCTGGTAGCCTTCTTTTACTGCAAGAGCGTATACAAATGGCTTGAATGATGAGCCGGGCTGTCTTTTTGCATATAAAGCCCTGTTGAATTTTGATTCCGAGTAGTCTCTTCCTCCTGCCAGAGCAAGAATTTTTCCTGAATTGACATCAATTGCAATTACAGCGCATTCAGGTTTTGAACTTATTTTTCTGGCCTTCATTCTTTTTTCAAGAAGAGGCATGTTTTTTTCAATTGATTTCTGAACAGCATCCTGAATTTTTGAATTAAGAGATGTGTGAATTTTAAGTCCTGATTTATAAAGAAGCTCGTAGCCTAACTGTTCTTCAAGCTTTTGCCTTACAAGCGAAGTAAACCAGGCATAATTTTTTGTGGAGAAATCGCTGGTTTCAAGTTTAATTTCTGAGTTTATGTATTTATCATAATCTTTTTTTGAAATTTTATTTTCAGAAAGCATATTAATCAGTACCTGATTTCTTCTTTGAAGAGCAGGCTCAGGATTTACAAGAGGTGAAAGATAGCTTGGAGCTTTAGGCATTCCTGCAATCAATGCCGCTTCTGCAATATTGAGATCAGCAGCTGATTTATTGAAATAAGTCCGTGCTGCCGACTCAGCACCGTATGCGCCGCTGCCGAAGTAAACCTGATTCAGGTAAAGAGCTATTATTTCATTTTTTGTATATTTTTTTTCAATCTGGAAAGCCAGAATGATTTCAATAAGCTTTCGTTTTATCTTTTTTTCAGGTGATAAAAAAAGTGTTTTGGCAAGCTGCTGGGTCAGGGTGCTTGCTCCCTGGGCAAAAGATGCCGTTGCGATATTTTTAATAAGAGCTCTGAGCATCCCTTTTGGTGATATCCCTGAATGATCAAAAAATTTTCTGTCTTCAGTAGCAATAAGAGCATTTATAAGATGGGGAGAAAAGTCATCAAGATCAAGACGAATTCTTCTTTCACTGTATAACTGACTTATCAGCTGCTTGTCTGAAGAGTATATTTTTGTAATGAGAGGAGGGGTATAGGTTTCAAGTCTTTTTATTTCGTTAAGTTCAGGAAGCCTGAATACATAAGCACCTATGCCGGCTCCAAGGGATATGCCGGCACAGAGAAAGAGAACGGTAAATATAATTGTTTTTTTAAAATTGAAACTCATTATTTTTTCAGCAATTCTTCCAATGCCTGTTTTAAATCTTCATCTCTGAAGGGCTTGTTTATAACTCTGTTAATGCCTGCTTCTTTTATTTTTTTTGCATCAAGTCTGTTTTTACTTGTCTGCCCTATAAAGTCACTTTGTGTTGTTATCATAATAATAGGAAGTTTTTCAACCGGATAAAGCTGTCTTGCCCTTTTTGTAAGTTCAAGACCGTTTATTTCAGGCATGTTCAGGTCGGTGATCAACAGATCCGGCTTTTCATGTTCCATAGCTTCAATGGCTTTTGCCGGGAATTCAAAAACAACGGGAACAACCCCCATCTGATGGAGTTTCTGCTTGTAAATGCGCAGCATCATTTTTGAATCATCAACTGCAAAAACAGTGAGAAGTTTTTTGTCATCCTTTAGTTCTGTGGAAGCCATTATTTTTTCAACAATTTCATCCTGATCCAGAGCTGCAAGAAGGTTGGTGAAATGCTGTCTTGTATCAGGATGAGCGTTTTTTGAGAGATGAATTATGGCAAGGTTTGCGAAATTCTTTTCTTTTATCAGCTGCTCAAATGTCCTGTCTGCTCCGGCATCTATTATTGTCGCGACAATGTCTTTTGATGAGTTGTCCATTGAAGAGACCATGTTTTTTATGCCTGCTGCCAGAATAGGGGATAGGTTTTTGTCTATTGCCCTTGCGGCAGCCATTTTTACCTGTTTTTCCGGGTCTTCAAGCCCTTTGGCAAGACTTATGGCCGCTTTGTCTGACGGCAGTTTCTCAAGCGCTTCATAAGCGGCAAATCTTATATTCGGGTTTTCAGGATATTTGAAAAGAAGTTTAGAAATTGCCTGAATTGCGCTTTTATCTCCAATGCTTCCAAGGACATTGAGGGTCAATATCATTGCATCATCGTCTTCGCATTTGAGATTTTCAATTACCATGGGAACAGCTTTTTCTCCAACCTCCACAAGCTTGTCAATTGCTCTGTTTCTTATGGCTGTGGAGTGTGAGTTTAAGAGTTGGATAAGTTTGGATAATGCATACTGATCCTGAACTTCTGCTAGTTTGTCAACAATAAGGAGATCTGCTTCGGTTTCTCCTGTTATTGCTTCACCAAGCAGGTTTATTGCTGAAGGACCTCCAAGCTGTGAAAGAGCATTTACTGCTTCGATTTTCAGTCCGGTGTGCCCGAAATAAAGAAAATCAGCAATTTTTCTTATTGTAGAAGTTGAGCCTATTGAAGCAAGCGCTCTTATTGCAGCTGTAAGAGTTGATACGCTGGTTTCGTTTACAAGGATGTCATTTAAAGCAGGGACTGCATCAGCTAGCTGCAGCTCTCCTGCAACCTGAATCAGAAGAGCTTTGTTTTGAACTGAAGGATCCTTGAGATATTCATTAATAAGCTCGCCGTGGTTGAAGAACTTGTCAACAAGCATTGAGTGAAGTCTTTTCTTTATGACAGGCTCTTTTATTTCAAATTTGATTATGTGCACAAGGCATGGATATGAAATTTCCTCCGGAGCCCTGCTGATTTCAAGCAGAATTTTAGCCTGATTTTTTTCATCCAGTTCCGGAAAAAACTGGACAAGAGCCTTGGCTTTTACAAGATCATTTTCTTTGATGCAGAACTTTAGTTCATCTATAAATTCTTCTGGTTTAACAGGCATTTTTTCTCCCTGTATTTTGTGTTTTTTTGCATGATAAATTAGATGACCGGGTAGTCCGGCCATGGTTAGAATCAGATTAAGGTAAAAAAATCCGGGTTTAGACGCCCTTAAACTGATAAAATGTTGAATTTAAATATCTTTGAGGTTTGAACATCTGAGTATCATTGCTCAGAGATTCTGTGGAGCCTATCAGAAGATATCCGTCTTTTTCAAGTGAGTTGGAAATAGTCTGGTACAGTTTTTGTCTGTCAGGAGGATTGAAGTAAATTGCAACATTTCGACAGAAAACAATATCAAATTTCCCCGGGCTGTTAAAAGGCTTTAAAAGGTTTACCTTCTGAAAAGCAACCATTGATCTTATTTCATCTTTTATTTTCCAGTCATCTCCGACTTTAGTGAAGAATTTTCTTAGCCTTTCCGGAGTAAGGCCTCTGGCTACTTCAAATTTATTGTATTGACCGTAGCTTGCTTTTGCAATTGCGGCATCTGATATATCTGTTCCTATAAGACGTATATTGTACTGTCTTGTATTTGCAATGCCGAGTTCATGCATTATCATTGCAACACTGTATATTTCCTGCCCTGTGGAGCTTGCCGCACTCCATACTCTTATATTTACAGGCCTGCCTGGCTTTTCTGCAGATCTTTTGTCTATAAGGTCGGGGAGTATTTTAAATTTTAAAAGTTCAAAGGGATTTTTGTCTCTGAAAAAATATGTTTCATTGGTTGAAATTGCATCAATAATTTCTTTTTCTATTTTTTTCTGAGAATCGCTTAAGGCAGCATTGTAGAGATCCTTGAAAGAGTTGAGGCTGTATTCCTTAAGGAGCGGCCTCAGTCTGGTTTCAATAAGGTACTCTTTCCCAAGATCAAGAGAAATGCCTGAAATTGAGAGTATGTACTTCGAAAAAAGAGAAAATTCAACCGGAGTTATTTTTACCATAATTTATCACCGCAGCTTAGATGTGCTTTTGACAGTTTTAACTATTTCATCAGCAATTTTTTCAAGAGGACAGACAATATCAGCAATTCCATTGTCTATCGGTGCTTTTGGCATTCCAAACACAGTACATGTTTCTTCATCCTGAGCTATTATTGTTGCATTTTTTTTGTGCAGTTCCATAAGCCCTTTGAAACCGTCGGAACCCATCCCTGTCATAATTACGCCGGTTGCTCTTCCAACATAATAATCTGCAACAGATCTGAAAAGATAGTCGGCAGAAGGTTTGCAACTGTTTTCAGGGGGGTCGTCGGTGATTTTTATGAGTCTTCTCAGCCCGTCATTTGAAGCTGCAATCTTCATCTGTTTCCCTCCGGGAGCAATATAAACCTTGTTTGGTTCTATTGCCTGACCGTTTACAGCCTCCACAACTGAAAGCTTTGATTTGGAGTCAAGGCTTTTGGCAAGCGAAGCAGTGAAAACAGGAGGCATATGCTGGACAATAAGTATGGGAACTCCAATATCTTCAGGAAGCATGGGAATCATTTTAGCAAGAGCATTGGGTCCTCCGGTTGATATGCCTATTGTCACAATTTCAGACTTTGACTTGAGAGAAAGAGGTTTTTGTGAAACTGATTTTGTCTGAGGTTTGTACTCAGGCCTGGTACCTTGTGGCAAATATTCTTTTTTTGTCCTGAATCTGGATTTTAGTTCCCTTCTTTTTAAAAAAGCCTGGATAATTGGAACAAGATTTTCTTTTACCCGTTCCATGTTTTCTTTCATGGAGCTCCCTTCAGAAGAAGGTTTTTCAATAAAATCAAAAGCTCCCAGTTCAAGGGCCTTGATGGTAATCTGGCTCCCTTTTCCTGTCAGGGTGCTTACCATCAGAACTCCGATATCTGAATTTTTTTTATTGAGTTCTTCTAAAACTTCAAGCCCGTTCATTCCGGGCATTTCAACATCAAGAGTAATCATGTCAGGGTTAAGGGAATCAATTTTACTTAATGCAACTTTCCCTGTATTGGCGGAACCGACAACTTCAACCTGCGGTATCTCCTTCAGGATGTCACTGAGTATTTTTCTGTAAAATATTGTATCATCAACAACTAGAATTCTAACTTTATCCACTATAGTATCCTGATTAATCAGTTGAAAGAACTTTATCTATGTCTAAAATCCCAATAAGAGTTTTTTCTGTCTTTACGACATTTTCGAAGTAGCTGCCCTGAATTCCTCCAAGGTTTGCCGGAGGGGTATCGAGCTCGTCTGCTTTTGCAACAATTACGTCGCTTATTTTGTCTACAAGCAGTCCGATCTGCTCATCATAAAAATTGACAATTATATTTCTGTTGCTTTTATTTTTTTTTACAGGTGAAAGGCCCAGTTTTTTCCCAAGGTCAAGAATTGTAACAATCCTTCCCCTCAAATTGAGAACTCCTTTTACAAAGTCTTCTGCCTGTGGCACGGTCGTGAAATCAAACTGTTTGTTTATCTCCTGAATATTTAAAATGTCAATTCCGCAAAGAGCCTCTCCGACATAGAATGTGGCAAGTTCAAGATTCTTGCTTGTTTTCTGCTGCTTGGTCATTTTCAGTCCTTTTTAATTGAGATAGTTTCTTATTGTTTCGAGAAGTTTTTCCCTGTCGAGTTTAATCTGGTAGTCATCTATTCCAACAGATCTTCCTTTGGCAATATCTCCTTCTCCTGCAAGTGATGTAAGGGCTACGACAGGAATCTCAGAAAATCTTTCATCCTTTTTAATTTTGGATGTCAGCTCAAATCCGTCCATATTAGGCATTTCAAGGTCTGTCAGTATTAGATTGTAATCAGTTTCGCCGGTTGAAATAATATTCCACGCTACTTCTCCGTCTTCGGCTATGGTGACATCATAGCCGTCTTCTTCAAGGAAGCCTCTGACCTGATTTCTGAAAAAAGAGGAATCTTCTGCAAAAAGAATTTTTATTGAACCAGGGTCCATTGATTCTTTTTTATTAACTGCTGAGGATGTTTCAGTTTCATTGTACCAGTCTGGGTGAAGAGTTTTAAAAAATGAATAAACATCAACCATCAGAGTGGTCATATTGTTTATTATTATTGAGCCCATTATTCCTGGCTGTTTGAGTGTCTGTGCATCAATGTTCAGTACCACATCAACCGCATCAACCGGAGGATGAACCATAAGTCCGACTTCTTTTCCGGTGAGTTTAAAAACTATGACTTCAACCTGTTCAGAATCAGGGAGCGGTTTTACATTGGCGACTTCTCCAAGCTCATGAAGAGGGAGTGAACCTCCCCTGTACTGAACAACTCTCTGTCCGCCTACAAGTTCAACATCTTTTGATTTTATTCTTTCTATTCTCTGAACAAGATTTAAAGGTACTGCAAACTGTTCTTCCTGGGTATTTCTGAAAAGAAGAAGAGATGCATGCTCTTTGAGCTTGTCAGAAGACTTTTCCATTTTTTCCTTTTCTTCTGCAAGTTTTTTTGAAGAAGAGGAGGTTGAAAGGTGGCTCATTTCCGCAATTGAAGCAACATCTATAATAAGGGCGACTCTTCCGTCTCCCATGATAGTGGCTCCTGCATATCCTTTACAGTTTTTAAGGTGCTTTCCAAGCGGTTTAACAACAATTTCCTCAGAATCCATAAGTTCATCGACAATGAGTCCGTATCTGTATGTCCCTGCTGATACAACAGCAATATTTATGGCGCTTTTTGCATGATATCTTCTGTCAAAGTCGGTACGTCTCTGGATTTCTTCCTCAGAAAGGCTGTCATCTCCCGGGCTCTGGGCAAAGAGATCCTTTGATCGTCTGTCTGCTATATTGTATCTTCTGTCAGGCTTTTCCTCGCCTGTTTCAGGGTCTGTAAAGGTTCTTTTTATTCCCAGGACATCGGATAGTCTTATAAGCGGAAGAAGAGTTCCTCTAAGTCTTACAACCGCAGCATCACCGACTTTTTCAATTTTTTCCTTTATCTGGCCTGCCGGAATTCTTAGAAGCTCGTCAAGGTTTACCTGGGGTATTGCATATTTTTCATTACCGGTAGAAATAATCTGACTTGGAATAATTGCAAGTGTGAGAGGAAGCTTGATTTTAATTGAAGTTCCTCTTCCTTTTTTCGAATCAATGTCAATAATTCCGCCGAGTTTTTCAAGATTGCTTTTTACAACATCCATTCCAACTCCGCGTCCTGAAACATCTGTAACCTGCTCAGCAGTTGAAAAACCCGGAGCAAAAATAAGGTTCATTTTGTCTTTTGCAGAGAGAAGATTGACATCCTGTTCTGTTATGACACCTTTTTTCACTGCAACTGAAGCAATTCTTTCTGGATCTATTCCGCCGCCGTCGTCTTCAATCTCAATATTAACCTGACCTGCTTCATGGTAAGCTTTCAGGCTTATTGTACCAGTCGGTGATTTACCGGCTATCTCTCTTGCCTCAGGCATTTCAATCCCGTGGTCAACAGAGTTTCTTACAAGGTGAGTCAGAGGATCGTTAATAGCTTCAATTATTGTTTTATCAAGTTCAACATCCTTGCCTTCCAGAACAAGATCAATTTCTTTTCCAAGTGTTTTGGAAAGATCCCTTACAACTCTGTTGAATTTGTTGAAAACATTGGATATGGGCTGCATTCTGGTCTGCATGATCGCTTCCTGGAGCTCAGAGGTTATCATGTCTATTCTCTGGCTTGCAGATTCAATATTGTGCTGATTTGAAGAGTTCAGGCCCTGAACAAGCTGATTTCTGCTTAAAACCAGCTCTCCTGCAAGGGTCATCAGACTGTCGAGAAGATTTACATTTACTCTAAGAGAAGTGAGTGCTTTTTTGGAGAGCTCATCATTGGCGTTTGCAAGAGACTGTTCCTGCGCCTGCTCCTGATCATCTGCCGGCTCAGAAGATACTGGCTTTTGTACCGGTTTCTTTTTTTCCATTTTCTTTGGCTCTTCTTTTAGTGGTTTTGGCTCTTCCGGTTTTTTAACAGCTGAGGGCTCAGGCCTTTTAATTGTTTCATCAGTTTCTTCAATCAAAGGTTCTTTTTCTTCCTTTGATTTCTGTGGTTTGTCCTCTGAAACCGGCATGTCATCGTCTGTTATGTTGTATACATACTCTGAGTCAAGATCTACAAGTATCGGGGCCATATCAGGCTCTATGATCGAGCCGAAAAGAATTATGAATGGAATCCTTGTAGGGATTTCGTCTTCAAGTGTTCCAACTGATGAAATGTCAACCTTGCAGTCGAGTATGACTCCGCTTTTAAGGAGTGAATTTATTACATCAAGCGGATTTTTATCCTTTTTGTGGACATCGTGAATAAGGTCATATTCCAGAATATATATGAATTTCCCCTGCTTTTTTGCCTGCTCAATGTCATATCTGTTTGAATGAAGTATTGTGGTTTTTTCAGGATGACGGATTTCACAGATCTCTTCAATAGCCATTTTTTCATCTTCAGGAAGAGTTGTGTCTGTTATGTTTTTCAGGTCTCTTATATATTCTTTTATATCCTGATCATTGCTTGTTTCAACGTTTGATATCAGTTCCCTGAGCCTGTCAAAACTCCTCAGAAGAATACTTATTATGTCTGATGTGGGAATAAGCTCTCTGTCTCTTATCAGGCCGAGAATATTTTCCAGGTTGTGAGAAAGTTCCTTTATAACGTCAAGCCCCATGAATCCTGCGCCCCCCTTGACTGAATGGGCAGCTCTGAAAACATTGTTTATGAGTTCGTCGTCAATTTCTTCCCCCTGTTCTTCCAGGGCGAGCAAATCTGTTTCTATATCACCAAGATGCTCCAGGGATTCTTCAACATACATTTGCAAGGTTTCATCATCTTCAAAAAACATGGGGGGTCCTCCTGGTTAAATTGATTTTTCTGAAAACTGGGAAAAAAAATAATATTCTGGTTATAAGTGAATTTTTAAAATATGGGAGACCAATATTTTTTAAAAAAATAGGACGGATTATCATAAATTTATCCCATGATAAGGTTTTAAGTACAAATTTTCAATAATTTTATATGTTTTATGATTTGATTTCAAGTAATAAAGATTATAGATAAAAACCTATCCTTTAAAAAGAATGTCGCCAGCGCTGAAATCACTGCTGTCAATTTGAACAAGAAAGCTTTCATTCGGCTTTGCTTTCTCAACAGGGTTTAAATTCAGATCTGTTATTTTTCTTACGGTGTAAGGTTTAAGGGTTTTATCGGGAGAAAGAATTTTTATTTCTTCTCCTTCGAGAATACGGTTTTTTGCGTCGACAACAAGAAAAGTGTCTTTAATTCCTCTTATTGTGCCGAGAAAGTTGTGGACATTGTCAGGTTTTATGTTGTCAAAATTTGCTGAAACTGAATCAGGATCATCAAGAAAAAAACCTGTGCAGTATTTTCTGTTTGCAACGCTTGAAAGGAGTTCTGTCCACTCCGGTCTGACTGCATATTTTTCTGAATCAAAGCAGGAGTCTATAGCTTCTCTGTAAGCTTTTACAACCGAACCGAGATAAAATGTTCCTTTCATCCTGCCTTCAATCTTAAGAGAGTCTGCACCTGCCTCGATTACCTTGTCAATATGTTCAATCATGCACAGATCTTTTGAATTGAATATATAGGTGCCTCTGTCATCTTCGGAAACAGGGTTGTATTCACCGGGCCTGAGCTCTTCTGTCACATGGTACTTCCATCTGCATGGATGAGAACACATTCCCTTGTTTGCAGATCTCTTTGACATGAAACTGCTCAGAAGACATCTTCC
>JBFWJK010000104.1:0-11900 GCA_050253255.1 Desulfobacteraceae bacterium
CAAGAAAAAGAAGTATGCACAAAAGTGTAAGAGAATGAAAAATTCCTGAAAGGGGTGTTTTTCCTCCGTTTTTTATATTTGTTGCAGTTCTTGCTATAGCCCCTGTTGCAGGAATCCCACCGAAAAGAGGGGATGCAATATTTGCAATTCCCTGTGCAATAAGTTCTTTGTTGGAATTGTGACAATGGCCTGTCATGCCGTCTGCTACAACAGCAGATAAAAGAGACTCTATTGCTCCAAGCATTGCTATTGTGAATGCCGGCATAATGAGTTCTGTTATTTTTGAAAAGTCAAAATGAGGCATTGACGGCATGGGAAGTCCTGAGGATATTTCTCCAAATTTTGTTCCTATAGTTGGAGTGTCAATGTCAAATAAGATTACAATTAATGAGGCTGTTATTATAGCAACAACAGAGCCTGGTATTGTTTTGTTGTAATTTTGCCAGACAAGAATAAGGGTTAAAGAAAATATTCCAATCAAAGCAGTGGAAAGATTTATATTCTGAAAAAAATTAAGAAATTCTGAAATACTTTCCGGTTTGATGGATCCTGTTCCAAGAAAATCTTTAAGCTGTGTAAACCCGATTATAACAGCAATCCCTGAGGTAAAGCCTATGGTCATGGGATAGGGGATATATTTTATTACTGATCCAAGCTTAAAGGTGCCGAACAAAATAAGAATCATTCCAGCCATTATTGTGGCCGTGGCAAGGCCTGAATATCCGTATTTCTGGACAATTCCCAAGATAATGATGATAAAAGCACCGGTAGGTCCTCCGATCTGAACTTTTGAACCTCCGAAAGCGGAAATTATAAAACCTGCTATAACAGCAGTATAAATTCCCTGCTCAGGATTTACTCCTGACGCTATTGCAAAGGCAATTGCCAAAGGGAGTGCAACAATTCCAACAATAAGACCAGAGGTTAATTCATTGTAAATCTCTTTAACGCTTAGTCTTTTAAATTTAAAAAATTTTGAAAAAGAAGGCACAGCAAGCATATAATATCCTCCGCCATTAAAGTTAGCTGTTCAATGGAAGTAGATACCAGGTGGTCATGCGTCTTTACTGTTGCGTGGATAAGGCGTAGGCCAGATGATAGGTACTAAAACAAAATGTAACTATACCTGAGCACTAAAAGTGTCAAGGTAAAATATGTTGATATTTTTTTATTTCCTAATGAATCAGAGAGGGCTGCATTTCAGTTTTACTGTATCTGCTCCGGTAAATTGCACCAGCTGGAACTGGTGCAATTTATCCTATAAAACTATTTTTCTGCACTCCATATAAAATCTTTTATCATCAGCTTCCCCCATGGAAAAAGTTTTTCTGGGAAAGGCTCCGTCCTTGATGATGGTTTTGAAAAAGGTGCTTTTGGGTATGCACGGAAGGAGGAAGCCGAGGCTGCCTTCTTTTACTGAAAGTTGTTCAAGATGTCGTGAACCGTGTATGTAGTCTATTTTGAGAGATGATTTCTTTTGTGAAATATAATTAAGCCCGTCTTCAAGATCACCTGCTGCCAGATTTTTAAGAGGAGATTCTATTTTGAGAATTCCTCTGCCTGTACTGTGGCAGAAGGGTATTTCGTGGGTGTCTTCCCTGATTGTCTTCAGATTTTCAAATGTATCGGTTTTAATTATTGAAACAGCAGAGCCCCTTTCTTCAAAAAAAGATTTGAGCTCTTTAAGAATTTTTTCAGGGTCAACATTGAATAAAACTCTGTGAATAGGCTCGAATTCAATACTTTCGTCATGAATATTTACAATTTCAACCAGAGCCCATCTTGCAGGATGGTTCATTATATCTGTACTGTTTTTGTTTTCATTTTTTATCTGCTCCCAGAATGCTCTTGCTGTTGCAAATGAATGATTTCCGTCTCCCATTGCATAAAGAAGCGGGTCGTTTGCGGAATCGATGCCGTACTTTGAACAGTATGAGTTCTCTTCTGTAAGGGAAAGAAGGCTTTCTGCCATTTTACTGATTAAATCTTCATTGTCTGTCATAAACCCGGCAAGCCTTCCGGAATTATTCATCAGTTCAAAATCATAGAGCTTTTTTTTGTTCTCAGATTCAAATAAGGGTTCAATGACCTTTTTGTCAGGATCATCGATCAGGACCATTATATGAGGTGTTTCAAGTGAGGCTTTCTGCCTTACCCTGATTCTTGGAGGGATTCTTTCGACTATGGTGCCCTCGGTAGGCCTTATGAGAGATTTTGAACCTTTTGAATAGTCGTAATGCTCAAGATCAAGACAGCAGATTATGCCTTTTCTTTTATGGCCGGTGGATATTGTTCTTTCACACATGAAAATTCCCGGGCCGTGTTTTTCAAGAATATTGCTTTCCAGGTAAATATCCATGGATGAATGAATATTTTCAATAATAATCTCCTCTTTTTCGGACCCCAGGAAAACTTCCGGAAGAATAATGTTCAGAGCCGATGGAGAATCTTTGATAAACTCTGCTGTCTTTTCCCAGTATTCTGGCTGAGAAGTGTATTGATCACAGGCTATGACAGACCATTTTTTCGGATCTGTGTCTTTTGAAGGGAGATATACTTCAGGTAATTTCAGAGCTGTTTTGTTAAAAACTGTATTCATTTATCCACCAAGTTAAATTTATCAAGTTTTTCTGAGTAAAGGTGAAATTTCAGGAGGAGACCGGAAAATTCCGGTCTCTGATTTTATATGTCCTGGTAAATAAGATGCTGGAAAGAATCAGGAGAGTTGAGTCTCTGCTCAATATCAACATCAAAAAAATCGGATATCGGTTTAAAGATATGCGGTGATTTTTTGAATGCCCCTTTTGCAATTTCAAGTACTTTTTCAGCCCCTTTAGGAGACATTTTTCCAAGAGGCCTTCTGCATTCTCCCCCCGGCATACCGAGAATTCCCATAAGAGTCTTGATGGGAAGCGGATTTTTCTGCTTGAATTCCACTTCGCCAAAAGGTGTGTTTTCCATGGTTATTACAGCAACCAGATTGAAAAGGGGTTCAATTTCGTTTAAAAGTTTGGCGGCGCTGTCGGTATTCCCCTTTGAAAGTTCCATTGTAAGCTGAGTTACAAAAGAAGGTATTATGTTTGAGGCAACCGAAATAACCCCTGAACCTTTGATCTGGGGATTTGACATAAGCTCGAAAGTCAGTGAATCGTCGCCTGAGTATATCTTGAACTCATCTCCGCAGACTTTTCTTGTTCTTTTCATATTTTCAATATCGCCTGTGGCTTCCTTTACACAGGATATGTTGGGGCAGTTCCTGTTTGCCATTGCAATATCTTCGGGAAGAAGCTTGCTTCCTGTTCTTCCTGGAATTACATAAGGAATAATTGTTGTGTCTGGGCATTTTTTTGCAACAGGTTCAAGATATTCCCTTCTTATGCACATTGAACCCGGGTTGTTGTAGTATGGGTCAACAAGCAAAAGAGCCTGAACGCCTGATTTTACAGCGTGCTCGGAAGCATTGAGTGCTTCTTCTGTATTGTTGCTTCCTGTTCCTGCTATGCAGATGCATTTGCCTTTTGTTTTTTTTGCAGTAATTTCAATTACTTTATTGTGCTCCTCCCATTTCAGGGTAGGGCTTTCACCGGTTGTTCCCACAGCAAGAATTCCGGTTATGCTGTTTCTGATCTGAAACTCAATGAGTTTGTCCAACCCTTCTAAATCTAGGGATCCGTCTTTTGCAAAAGGAGTCGCTAATGCCGTATAGCAGCCTGGTATCATGATTTCTCCATATAATATTTTGATATAGTTACAATTTTAAATGGCTTTAACATAAGTCTTTTTGAATGACAACTTTAACCAAATAAAAAAAATAAACTCAAGCAAAAAAATATAATAGATAATTATACTTGAAATTATCGTGATAATTGCAATATTTAAAAACTGAGTCTGAAAGACAGGGGGTCTTTGAGGTTTTTATAAATTTGAAAAAACGGGCGGGAATTAATTTTTGCCCCGACAATAAATTAATGTGAGATGGAGGAAAAATGGCACCAGTAGCAAGAGACGTTGATGAATATATAGCAATTCAGAGAGCAGCTATTGCTCAGAATCCTGAATGCGGCAATTCTCATTATAATCTGGCTGTAGCTCTTATGGGTCTTAAAAAATATGAGGAAGCCGAAGCAGAGCTGCACACAGCGGTAGAATGTTCGCCTTCTCTTGCTGAGGCTTATGTTCAGCTGGGTGCAATATGCATGCAGAGGGGCGACATGGAAGGGGCGATGTACTATAATAAAATGTCTGTAAAATCAAGGGCTGGATTTGCTCCGGGTTATGCAAACATAGGCTTTCTTCTTCTTCAGGAAGGTGATGTTGATGAAGCAATAAAAAATCTTCAGAAAGCAGTTGTCTTTAACTCAAAATTTGTACAGGCTTTTACAACCTTAGGCAATGCGTACCTTATGAAAGGGCTTGTTGATGAAAGTATAGAAGCAAATCAGAAGGCCATAGAAATTCAGCCTGATTTTCCAGTTCCATACTATAATCTTGGGCTTGGATATCTTGAAAAGGGAGACTTTGAAAAGGCTTCTGAAAATATAGAAAAAGCAATTTCGATGGGGTATGAAGTACCCGAAAAAATTCTTGAGGAGCTTAAAGGGAAAAAATCTTTATAGGTTTTTAAAAAACTTAAGTATTCAGCCATATTTTATAATATGGCTGTAAGAAACTGGAATTAAGGATACAGGCAGGCAAAAGTTCCGGGCCAGAATAAAAATTGTGTCAGAGAAGAGAGGAGCAGGCCAGGGCCTGTCTCTGCTTTACTACCACCTATACTGACAAGATTTTGCAGGAAAGAGACTTTCTGAAATATTTCCGGTCAATGTTATGAAAAAAGTCTTTTCTGTAAAATTTTGTGAAACTGAATAACCCTTATTTTTATTTCTCAATAATCAGACTGTCTGAGCTTCCCATATCCTAAAATTATGTTTAATGAACATAACAGCACTTTTGCTTTTGTATTGACAACAAAACTCATACGTCCTATACCTTCAGACTGATAGCATGTAATTAATGTTGTTTTACACTGAATTCTAACTGATTCCAGATTGGTCGGATTTTTTTAATGTCCTGAATTGACTGGAATTTGTTTGAGCTTGCGGCTAAGTTTCAGAGTTTTGAGGGGATAGGGTTCTGACTGCGGAAGTACATCAGGATTTCTTTATTCAAAATCTGGAAAAAAGATTGTAAAATCTCTGATTCTTTTGGAAGCATGTACTTTTTATGGTACTTGAAGCGAATAGGTATATAATTAATCAATCTTTATCTTTATGGAGGTAAGGCGATGGCAAAACACGAAACTCCCATGCTGGATGAGCTAGAATCCGGTCCATGGCCAAGTTTTGTTTCCGACATGAAGCAGGAAGCGGAAGCAAGGGCAAAGAATGTTAATAACGTTGAATATCAGATTCCTGTTGATGTTGTAGACGATCTGATGGGTGTTCTTGAGCTTTCCTACAAGCATGGAAGAACTCACTGGAAGCACGGCGGTATCGTTGGTGTTTTCGGCTACGGCGGCGGTGTTATCGGCCGTTACTGCGACCAGCCGCAGGAATTCCCCGGCGTTGCACATTTTCATACAGTACGTCTTGCACAGCCTGCAGGTAAGTACTACACAAGCGAATATCTGAACCAGATAATGGACGTATGGGATATGCGTGGTTCAGGTCTAACAAACATGCACGGTTCAACAGGTGACATTGTTCTTCTTGGAACAAGAACAGAGCAGCTTGAAGAAATTTTCTTTGAAATGACTCACAAGTATCAGACAGACCTTGGCGGCTCAGGTTCAAACCTTAGAACACCAGCTGACTGTATCGGTTCTTCAAGATGTGAATACTCATGCTACGATACAAACGCTCTTTGTCATTTCTTGACACAGGAATTCCAGGATGAACTTCACCGTCCTGCATTCCCTTACAAGTTCAAGTTCAAGTTTGACGGATGTCCAAACTGCTGCGTTGCTTCTATAGCACGTTCAGACATGGCTTTTGTTGGAACCTGGAAAGACGACATAAGAATTGATCAGGAAGCTGTTCAGGCTTATATCGGCGGAGAAATTCCTCCAAACGGTGGTGCTCATGCAGGCCGTGACTGGGGTAAATTCGATATTCAGAAGGAAGTTATTGATCTTTGTCCTACAGGCTGCATGTGGATGGACGGCAATGAACTTAAAATCAACAACAGAGAATGTACACGCTGTATGCACTGTATCAACGCAATGCCTCGTGCATTGAGAATCGGTGAAGAAACAGGATGTTCAATTCTTGTTGGTGCTAAGGCTCCTATCCTTGACGGACAGCAGATGGGTTCTCTTCTTGTTCCTTTTGTAGAAGTTAATCCTGACAACGATTACGAAGCTGTAATCCATTACATTGATAAAATTTGGGATTGGTGGATGATGGAAGGTAAAAACCGTGAGCGTCTTGGTGAAACTATCCGTCGTCTTAGCTTCCAGAAGCTTCTTGAAGCATGCGATATGGAAGCTGATGTCCGTCATGTGGCTTATCCTCGTGAGAACCCATACATCTTCTGGAAAGAAGAAGAAGTACCTGGCGGATGGGACAGAGACATTAAAGAATTCAGAAAATATCACCAGAGATAATAGAGGGAGGAAATATAAATGGCATTTGTATCTTCAGGTTACAATCCCGACAAGCCAATGGAAAACCGTATCACTGATATCGGTCCCAGACATTTTGAAGAATTTTATCCTCCGGTCATTAAAGCCAACAAAGGCAAGTGGCTATATCATGAAATTCTTGAGCCGGGCATACTGGTTCATGTTTCAGAAACCGGAGACGAAGTTTATACAGTTCGTGTGGGCGGTGCCCGTCTTATGTCAGTTACACACATTCGTGAAATCTGTGAAATAGCAGACAAGCACTGTGACGGATATCTTCGTTTCACTACACGTAACAACGTTGAATTCATGGTTGATTCAAAGGATAAAGTAGAAGCTCTTAAGCAGGATCTTTCTTCAAGAAAATTCCCAGGCGGGTCATACAAGTTCCCAATCGGCGGTACCGGAGCAGGTGTAACTAACATAGTTCATACACAGGGATGGGTTCACTGCCATACTCCTGCTACTGATGCATCAGGTCCTGTAAAGGCTACCATGGATGCTCTTTTCAAAGATTTCCAGGATATGAGACTTCCTGCTCAGCTTAGAATTGCTCTTGCATGCTGTCTTAACATGTGCGGTGCTGTACACTGCTCAGACATAGCTATCCTTGGTTTTCACAGAAAGCCTCCAATGATCGACCACGAATATGTAAGCAAGAACTGTGAAATTCCTCTTGCTGTTGCAGCATGTCCTACTTCAGCTATCAAGCCTTCAAAGTTTGAGCTTGAACCCGGCAAGGAAGTTAAGACAGTTGCAGTTAACAACGAACGCTGTATGTACTGCGGTAACTGCTATACCATGTGTCCTTCAATGCCTCTTGCAGATACAGAAGGTGACGGTATTGTTATAATGGTGGGCGGTAAAGTTTCCAACCGTATCAGCCAGCCTAAATTCTCCAAGGTTGTTGTAAGCTTCCTTCCAAACGAAGCTCCAAGATGGAAGAGCACAACAGATACAATTACAAGAATTGTTGAAGCATACGCAAACGATGCGAGAAAATACGAAAGAGTCGGCGACTGGGCAGAAAGAATTGGTTGGGAGCGCTTCTTTGATAAGTGCGAGCTTGATTTCACACATCATCTTATCGATGACTTCCGTGATCATGCTTACTATACATGGCGTCAGACAACTCAGTTCAAGTTCTAATTAAGATACTGGGTTAAGAATTTTTATATCATGGCCGGAGGTTTAACCTCCGGCTGAACTTTTTTCCTGATTAAGGAGGAAACTATGGCACTTCCAGATAATGCAAAAGAAATGATAGTTGAAGAACTGACAAAAAAATCAAAGTCAAAATCAAAATTCTACTTCAATGACCTTTCAAAGATGTTTCCTGAAGAAAGCCCAAGAGCAGTTAAGAAACTTGTTAACGAAATGGTTAACGAAGGTACTCTTGAATACTGGTCAAGCGGAAGTACTACCATGTATGGTCTAAAAGGCATGGGTGATCTTGGTTAGTATTTTTTTGGAGTTTTTCTGCAATGCTCGAAAATAAAGGATGCACCTCGTCAGTGACAATTGCCGGTTTAAGAGGCGGCTCAGGCAAGACCTTTGTATCTCTTGGACTAGTATCCTCTCTCAAAAGCATTGGGAAAAACGTCTGTCCCTTTAAAAAGGGTCCTGATTATATTGATGCCGGCTGGCTGGCTTTTGCTGCAGGCCGGCATTGCTATAATCTGGATACATATATGTGTTCTCCGGAAATTGTAAAAGAATCTTTTGTCTACCACTCCAAAGGATCTGATTTTGCTCTCATAGAAGGTAATCGCGGGCTTTTTGATGCCATAGATGTTGAAGGCCGTACCAGCACGGCAGAAGTTGCCAAACTTCTTGATTCCCCTGTAATTATCTGTATTGACTGTACAAAATGCACAATGACAATCGCTGCTGTTGTCATGGGGCTGAAGGCCTTTGATCCGGATTTAAATCTTGCAGGTGTAATTTTTAACAGAGTTGCAGGCCCAAGACATGCGGGCAAGCTTGCAAAAGCAGTTGAATATTATACAGATGTAAAAGTAATAGGCGCTCTGCCTAAGGTCAGGAAACTTGATTTCCCTGAAAGACACATGGGACTGGTTCCAACCTGTGAAAACAAAATGGCTTCAGCCATAATTGAGGATACAGGAAAAATAATCAGAGAAAATCTTGATCTTGGAAAGATTCTGGAAATAGCAAAAACAGAAAATCCTGTCACAGCAGAGAATTCTCCCTATGAAATGGTCATGTCTGAAAAAAGCGGAGAAGAGCTGAATATAGGCGTGATAATAGATGACTCATTTCAGTTTTATTATCCGGAAAATATACTTGTCCTGGAAAAATACGGAGCAAGGCTTACAAGGATAAATGCAATAACCGACAAAGCGATACCTGACGATCTTGATGCACTCTATATTGGAGGCGGATTCCCTGAGAGTTTTGCAAAGGAACTTTCCGAGAACATATCAATGCGAGAATCTGTAAAAAGGAATGCTGAAGCAGGACTTCCTGTATACGCAGAGTGCGGTGGGCTGATGTATCTTGGAAGATCTATAATTCTCGGCGAAAATGAATATGAAATGTGTTCTTTTTTTGATATGAGCTTCACAATTTCAAAAAAACCCCAGGGCCACGGGTATGTCGATGCTGTGGTCAAAAGTGATAATCCATTCATTGAAAAGGGAATCCATTTAAAGGGTCATGAGTTCAGATATTCTAAAATTGTAAATAATAGTGAAGATAAATCTTTTTTTTCCTATGAACTGGACAGAGGGGTCGGTATCAGTGAGAATATGGACGGAATAACAAAGAAAAATACAATAGCCTCCTACATCCATCTTCATGCATTCGGATCTCCATCATGGGCAAAAGCTATGATCCGTGCCGCAGAGAAATTTAAAAAAACCAAGAATCCGCAACTACTGTAAAAAAAGTATTGAACCCGGCAGGGCGATTTCTCAATAAATCCAATTTGATAGATAATTGTGTTGATTAATCAGCAAATTTATTGATAATCTTAATATTAAAAAAAATCATCATCCAAAATTTATATTCATATTTGTCCGCAGGTCATAACTTTATTTAAGGAGGGCGGCTTATGGCTGGAAAAAAGGCAACTGGCTGTGCACGACCAGTTGGGGGGATTGAGCCTGAATTGCAGAATAAGGAAAACTTGTCAAAAAAAGATTCTAATCAAAATTTTAAGGAGAACAAAATGATACAGGTTGGAAGAAAAGCCCCGGATTTTATTTCACCGGCGTATCACAAAGGAGAATTTACAAGTGTTAAGTTGTCCGATTATCTCGGGAAATGGGTTATTCTCTGTTTTTATCCGGGAGACTTTACATTTGTCTGAGCTACTGAAATATCGGCGGTCGCCGATCATTACAAAGAGTTTCAAGAGCTTGGTGTGGAAGTTTTTTCTATGAGTGTAGACAGTATTTTTGTTCACAAAATGTGGGATAATGATGAAATTTCTAAAATGGTTGAAGGAGGAGTCCCTTTCCCAATGCTTTCAGACGGAGGAGGGAAAGTTGGAACAGCCTATGGAGTTTATGACGGAGAAGCGGGTGTGGAAAACAGAGGCAGATTTATAATAGATCCTGACGGGACAGTTCAGGGTTATGAAGTTCTTACGCCTCCGGTGGGAAGAAATGTTTCTGAGACAATCAGGCAGATAAAGGCCTTTCAGCATGTCAGAAAAACAGAGGGCGCAGAAGCAACTCCCTCAGGATGGCAGCCGGGTAAAATTACTTTAAAACCAGGACCTGAACTGGTTGGAAAAGTATGGAAAGTATGGAAAACAGGCATGGAATCGGAGTAAGATTATTTTGGCGGCTTATACAATTGCCGCCATGCTTTAATCAGGAATCTTTGTTTTTCCTGCCGAACAAAACAGCACCTAAAATGCCGAGTTCATATAAAAGAACCATTGGCACTGCCATCATTATCTGGGTTACAACATCGGGGGGAGTAATAAGAGCGGCAAAAATAAAAAAAATTAAAACAGCGTATTTTCTCTGTTTTTTTAAAAAATCGGGGGACACAATCCCCATTTTTGAGAGTCCGCTTAAAACAAGGGGGAGCTCAAAGGCAAGGCCGAAGGCAAATAAAAGTTTTGATGCAAATGAAAAATATTCCTTCATTGAAGGAAGTGCTTTTATATTTTCGTCCGCAAAACCGAGAAGAAAGTTGAAACCATAGGGAAAAACAAGAAAATAAGCAAATGAGGCTCCAGCGGCAAAAAAAAGAACGGAAAGAAATGTAAGAACTGCCACAGCTTTTTTTTCTCTTGAATAAAGTCCAGGAGAAACAAAAAGCCAGAATTGATAAATTATAAAAGGTAAAGTAATAATTATCCCGGAAAGAAGTGCTGTTTTAAGATAAGTAAAAAAAGCTTCGGGAAGAGAAGTGAAAATAAGCTGGCCGTTTTCTTCAAGAGCATTTCTCAAAGGCTTGATTAAAAAAAAGAAAATTTTTTCCTTGAAAAAATAACACAATCCGAAACCTGCGGTGATAACAAAAAAACATTTTATTAGCCTTGATCTTAATTCAGTCAAATGGTCTGTCAGGTTTATTTTTTCTTTATTCTGATTCATTCTTTTTTTCTTTTGAATCCTTATCCAGCTTCAGTTTTTTTGGAGGCTCACTGTCTACTTCAACGCTTTCTTTAAGGTCATTGATGGACCTTTTGAATTCTCCAAAAGCCTTTCCAAGAGTTTTTGCGAGTTCGGGGAGTTTTTTGGGGCCTATTACAATAAGAGCCACAGCAAGTATGACTAAAATTTCCGGCATTCCGATTCCAAACATTGTTTCACCTAAAAAGTTCTTTAAAAATATTAAAAAAACTACTACTTTTTTAATCTGATGTTGTCAATAATTCAAACAGATTAAGGTATAAATCATAATTATGAAAAAAGATATCATAAAAAAAGTGCAGGTTAACCTCCCTCTTAGAATGATAGAAGATTACATGGACAAATATCTTGAAGCAGGTTTAAATCCAGAATTTGGAATAGATTCAACTGTTCTTGAGAGTGTTTCTCAGGAAAAGATTGAAAGTATTTCTGAAAAATTTAAAAACAAGAAACTCAGTGTAACAGCTCACGGCCCATTTTTTGATCTGAACCCTGTATCCACGGATGTAAAAATAAAGGAAATAAGCAGAAAAAGAATTTATGATGCAGTTAATTATGCCGAGATACTAAATGCATCTTCAATTGTGATTCATCCTGGATATGATTACAGGAGGCATGATTTTCTCAGGGACGAATGGGTGGAAAAAAGCTGTGAATTTTAT
>JBFWJK010000105.1:0-11876 GCA_050253255.1 Desulfobacteraceae bacterium
AGTAAGGGTCACACCCGTAACCATCCCGAACACGGAAGTTAAGCCTTAGATCGCCGATGGTACTGCATGGTAGACTGTGTGGGAGAGTAGGACGCTGCCGGATAAAATATATAACCCCTGGAGATTTATCTTCAGGGGTTTTTTATTTTTAGACAGCTTTTATTTTTAATAAACGGCTTAAATTTTTTTGGGTGATGCAGTTTAACGCCGCAGATGCTGCAAAACCGGAATGGGCGAATGGGTTCATACTAATTAAATTATTAAGCTGTAATTATTGAGAATTTGTAAAATTAAAAAGTATAAATGTTGAATAACTGATTGTAATGATTTGTATTTCTGGTTTTTGATAAGTCCTGGAATTAATGGCCGCTGTTTTACCCGCAGAATTACAGAAAATCATTCAGAAAATTAATGGACTAATTATTATAGACCCTTCTTTCTTTAATAAAACTGCTTTTTCCTGATAATTTATTGAACGGGAGCCATTTTTTAGCAAGGTTTGTTGCAAATCGGAAATTAATATTAAAAGATATCTCTTAATATATATTTTTTCATTTAAGTATATATTCTTGACGGTAAAAATACAATTTGTTACATTTCGAAAAAATCAATTTTTTTTATCTTTTTATATGAACAGTGTTTACTTTAATATTTTTTGTTTTTTAATGAAAATCTTCATGGAGAAAAACAATGAAAAAATTAATCAATTTTATCTTTTTGTGTTTATTTACTTTTCTGGTATCCCCAAATACTGCTTTTGCAGGGAGTGCTTCTACAAAATATCCGGTAGTACTTGCCCACGGAATGGCGGCGAGTGCGGAAATATTAGGAATAGTCGATTACTGGTGGGGGATTGACAATGAATTGTCAAGAAACGGAGCAAAAGTATACAAGACTTCTGTGAATGGAATGGACGGAACCATTGCAAAGGCAGAAAATTTTAAGGAACAGGTTCTTGACATACTGGCCGTAACAGGTGCGCAGAAAGTCAATATTATAGGTCATTCTCACGGCACACTTTATTCAAGATATGCAATTTCCAACTTAGGCCTTGCCCCATATGTTGCAAGTTATACAAGTATTGCAGGCCCTCATAGAGGCAGTTCAATTGCTGATATTGTTCTTAATACTCTTCCAGAAGTACTTCAGGATCAGGTTGGAGGTGCTTTTGACTTTATATACACATGGGTGTTCGGTGATTCAGATCCTGACAGTCTCCAGAATGCAATAGATCTTACTACAGACTATATGTGCAATGTTTTTAATCCTAATACTCCTGATATGAGCGGAATATATTATCAAAGTTATGCAGCTAAAGCCAAGTGGAGCTGTCCGAATTTAATGTTGCAGCCGACATGGCTTATCATGCTTGTAAAAGAAGGCGCGAATGACGGCCTTGTGGGAGTTGAAAGTGCGAAATGGGGCGAATTTAAAGGGGTAATGGATGGTGCATGGTACAGTTCCGGAGTTGATCATTTAAATATTGTTGATCAGATGTTTGGAATAACACCCGGATTTGATGCCCCAGGATTTTATCTGAATATAGTCAGCGACTTGAAAAACAGAGGTTTTTAAACTTGAAATATATTAATGAGATAATAAAGAGGCTCATTTATGAGCCTTTTTAATTTACCGGAGTTTGATTTATGGGAATAAAAATATTTATTTCCTGTATTGCAGTTTCTGTTTTTTCAATAATTGCGTTTCTCTTTTTTATTTCATTTTACAGTTTCAGTAAAAAAATTGAACCTGATAAATTTACTTTTACCAGTTCATCAAATGCATCAGATTCATTTTTTCCTGAAAGGTCAGCAGATTCTGTACTTTCAGAAATAAAACAAAATGAAAACATGACGCTTAAAAATGAAAAAATAGAAAGAGTTTTTATGGAAGGAGACAACCTGTTTGATCTTTTCAAAAAAATAACTCTGATCTTTAAAGATTCTTATAATATGTCATCTCATTTTGAAGAAGTTTATCTGTATCTGGAAAAAAATTATGATTCTGATACTGCCGACTTTCTGTTTTCGAAATACAGGGAATTTGTAAAATGCAGTCAGGAGCTTTCACAAAAATTGAGCCTTCTTCCCGTGCCTCGAACAAAAAATGAAGTTCTTGAAAGAATTGATTATGTCGAAGCGTTCAGAAAAGAATATCTTGGCGAAAGACTCTACAGCTCACTTTACAAAGATGAGGCAGAAATAAAAAAATTTTATATAGAAAAAAATTACATAATAAAGAACAAAGATCTCTATGCATACGAAAAACAGGAACTTCTTGAAGAATTGAAAAATAAGTACGAAGTTAAGGAAAAGGAAAAAAATTTATATGAAAAATACATGGAAGCTCTTTTTCTCAATGAGAAAGATTTCAGTGAAATGAGCGATGAAGAGATTCATATGAAAAAAGATGAACTTAAAAATAAATATTTTTCTGAAGATGCTGTTGAACGAAGAGAAGCTCTTCAAATGGAAGGAAAAGATTTTGAAAGAGCAGTATCGGGCTTTAATCAGGAAAAGGAAGCTATACTAAACAGCAGTTTTCTGAACCCTGAAGAAAAAAAATATGAAATTGATCGTTTAAAAGAACAGTTCTTTTCTGAAGGTGAGCTTCAAAGATTTGAAAGAACGGAAAAAATTAAAAAAGAAAGACAAAAAATGATTGAAAAATATGGACTTGACTGACTCAATCCAAAATTCTTACAGATATAAATCTGTGTGGTTTATATCCGTCATACTTTCAGGCTTATTTTTCTTAAAAATTTTTTCAAAACCGGAGTACCATGACCAAGCTGAATATTTTCAAAAAGCCTCGCTTCAAACTCCGGAATAAAATGAGAACCTGCAAGGAATTTGACTCTGGTTTCCTTAAAAACTTTTTCTGACATCGGAGTTGTAGGCCCGGTAAGAAAAATTTTTGTATTATCCCCTGTTTCATCTGTTAATTTCTGAAAACTTGAGTTCAGAAGAGATGTTGATGTAAGTATGAGGTAATCCGCTGACTTGAGATTTTTAAAAAATTCCTTTTCTGAACCGATTTTTTTCCCATAATCGAGAACATCAATTTTTATATTTTTATTTTGAATCTTTTGTGCAAGTGGTTTTATAAATCCAGCCATTGAAATTTTTGTGTTTTGATTAAAATTTATTTCCTCTAAAAAACAGCTGTTGTTTTTATCTTCATCCATATGTCTGCATTCATTTAAATTCAGTGCATTTATCAAAGCAATTGAAAGAGTTTTTTTAAATGGGTCGGGGTTATTTATTAAGGACAAAACCTCAACGGCATCAAAACCGCAGAAGTAATTTGTTTTTTGATAAATAATATTTCCCATTGTGCAGGAGATACCTACGGAACAATCGTTAAGCTTTACGGCTGTATATGAATTTCCAGGTATTATTTTTTCTATTTTTTTATCTTCGGCTTGGTTTTTAAAAGCAGAAAAGAGATTTTCATAAATGTTCATTAAATGACCTTGACAGTTTTACGTTCGGTTTAACAACTGCTTTGAATATGATAAATATTAACATCAGAAATTTAATATGTGAGAGTAGAGCTAAATTTTTGTTTTGTAAAGTTATGCCATTAGAATTTTATTTAATAAAAAGATTAAAAATGTTTCATATAAGGCTTGTCTGTCACGAAAACATAAGTAGTGTTTTTGCCTGAGAGCAGACAAATTTGAGGGAGAATGAATATTGGATATCAATGAGCAGATAATCAAAGAAATAGAAAAAGGGTTTGTTATTGAAGAAAATTTTTTTGAATTTGCACTTAATTCAGGATTTGAGATTGATTTTTACGATATAAAAGAAATTATGGCCGGTTCTGATGAATCTTTTTTAGATGATCTTGTTTATTTCATTTTTACTCCTGATTTTGAAATGAGAAAAAGATTTTCATTAATATGGCTTGAGAAGTGTTGTGATAATAAAAAAATTGACTTGGATTTTATTTCGGAAAAAATAAAACACTTTAAAATTATCTACAAAAATTTAAGTGATTTTGTAAACTCTGATAAAAAAGTTCTTTGTTATTTTTTAGAAAAACTTGATTTTTTTAAAAAAACAGATGACAGAATTTTACAAACTCTCAATAAATTTGAATATAAGGAAAAACAGTTTTTAAGTTCTCTTGTATGGAAAAATACTTTAACGGCTGAAGGTAAAAAAGCAGATATTTTGAATGAGTATCTTGAAAAGTCAGCAAAACCATTTTTATTGTGTGAAAAGGAGTTTGAATTCTTTTTAAATTTGCTTGGAGGCTGGAAAACAGATGATTACGATTTTGTAGTTTTTCTTAAAAAAATGTTTTACATCTATCATAAGGCGTACAGGCAGTCGCTTGAAACAAAAGATTTTCTAAAAAACAATAATGTTGAAACTTTTATGATTCAGGGAGGAAGAGTTGCATTTTCAAATCCTGATGAAATATCGGAAAAAAAGAATTTAGTCTGGCAGATTGCCCTGAGGCTAGGTATTCATAATCAAATATGCCTTGAAGACAGTTTTGAAACTCGTTTTAAGATAAATAACAAAAATGATTGAAGGGAGAGCTAAGTCTCCCCTGAGTAATGTTATTATAATGAGTTGAATGTTGAAATATTTTCTTTAACTGCAGCTTGTTCAAGCTTATTCAGGGCATCAGCCATTGCTGTCTGGATTCTTTGTTCACTTATCGGGTTTCTGAGAAATTTAAGCCCTGTGAAGCCTTCTGTTTTTGCCTGAAAAACCGCCTCTCCTTTTTGGTTAAGAATCTGAATAGAAAGAATAAGTCTGAATCTATTGAAAAGTAGGTACTGATCCTGGTCTTCTATTTTCAGATCTGCCGATAAAAATAATTCATTTCTGTCATTGCTTTTTAATTTATTTACAACCTTTTGTCTTAAGTCAGACGAAGCAAGAATTCTGTGGAAAGGTTTTTCTGCAGTATCAGGGTGTGTCCATTTTGAAGCCATGCTTCCAATCAGTTCATCAACTCTTTTGCTGCCGGAACTTAGATCTATTCCTTTGTTGAGTCTTTTTGCTCTTTGAGAGTCTGTGATGAGCTGAAAGTTAAATTTCTTCAAAGATTCTTTCATAAGTTTATATGTTTCCATTGACACGTCAGAAAAAGATACACCATCACCTGCAGTTTGTTTTGCAAGATCAAACAGATCAGCTCCTGCCTGGCTTTCGACACTATAATGACCTGCAAGAACTTTTATGTTTTTACTGCTCTGAAGTTCAGGGGATTTTTCAACCCATGTTGAAGCACAGCCGGTGAAAATAAAAACTGTAACTGCTGAAAAAAAGTACAATAATGTTTTCTTTGCTTTTTGAAAATAATTCATTTTTACTCCTGAAAAAATTAGTTATGTTTTTTACTTCTTTCAGGTTGTAGTTTAAGTAAATTATTATGTCAATGTCTATTGATTTAGATGATTCATGATAAATACATGACTCTTAAGTGGATTTTATCAGATAAATAGCAAATGACTTGTATAAAGAATGAAGCTGATTTGAGTAATCTTAAAGATTTATGCAAGCTCCTTTTTTTTGGAATTGCTGAAAAATATCCATTTTATAATTACAGCATATGAAGCAACTGCAAAAAGAGCTGAAACGGCTGAAATTGAGCCAAGGGGAGCAAAAATCAGAGCTGTGATCCAGTGAAGAGCTATGAATTTTTTTGAGTGGAGTTCGATTGGAAAATCTTCAAATCTTATGAGAACGGCAAGACCGCTTAAATTCCATCCGTAGATCGATGTAAATGAATGCATCCTCAGAAGAATTTCTCCTGTTTCCTGAGAATACCAGGGTGTCATTTCAAGAACAATATAAGCTATTCCGCTTATTCCTGTGAAAAGAAGAAAGCACATTCCCGAAACAAGAAAGGTTCTTTGCTGTTTGTTGAATTTGTCGGTGAAAAAAATATAAAATATTAAGATTACAGCGAGAAATAAAAGTACAGAAATTATAAGCTGAGCTGTCATCATTTCAAACAGGATAAAAATAAAGAAAATAATTACTCCAAGATTTACAGCCCAGAACCCAATGTTTTTTAATACCCTTGTACGGTAAATTCTGTTATCTCCGGTAAGTTTGAACATTACACTCATGGTAATCAGAGACAATGGAAAGGAAAAGCCAAGGAAAAAAGTGTTAAGCTCAAGTTTTTTCATCTGCACAAGATAAAGATACTCATTATTTATCATAACAAGTCCGGATATTAACAGACCAAGTGAAAGGCACAGCATGGAAGCATTGTGAAATTTTTTGTGAACTATCATTTTTCTGTCAAAAAACATCCATGGTAAAAATCCGAATCTTTGGCTTCTTGCAAGTTCAGTTGTTACAGCAAGAAAAAAAGCACAGGATATCGCAAGGATATATAATTCGGTGAATGCTGCCAGAGCAAAGATAATTGAAACCGTAATAAACAATATACCCGGCTTTGAAAATATTGTCTTATTTAAGGTATATGAATAAATGATTGCTCCGCCTGCACATAAATTAAAAAGAAAAATATGAAGACGGTCAAAATGAAGACCCTTTATGTGAGGCAGAATATGATCTGTGAATCCGAAGGCAAATGCAGCCCACATCAGAACCGCAAGAAACATTTTATCAGAGTATTTCATTATCAGACTTCCTTTCCAAGCATTTCATCGAGAGCTTCCTTTGGACTTTTATGGAAAAATTTGAAACCGTTTGCAAGAAGTTTATCAGGAAAAACCTTTGCCCCGCATAAAACGGTTTCATATCCTTTTCTGCCCAGCAGAAGTTTTATTATGAGAGACGGTATTTTAAAATAAAAAGGAATATCCAGGGATTCAGAAATATCAGTCATAAGACTTTTGAATGTTACTCGATTATTTGAGCAGAGATTTACGTACCCCTTAATGTTCCGGTTGAAAAGTATGCTGTAGATTCCGTTTATCCAGTCTTCATGGGAAATCCAGCTTACATACTGGTCTCCCTTTCCAGGAACTGCTGCTGTTCCTGTATAGAAACCTTTCAGGATCAGAGGAAGGGCTCCGCCTTCAGGAGTAAGAACAATACCTGTTCTTAAAATTACAGTTCTTGTTTTTCTGTTCCTGCACTGCAAAGCCGCATCTTCCCAAGCTTTGCAAACTTCTGAAATAAAAAGGCCGCCCGCTGATGAATCTTCATTCAGTCTTTCTTCTCCCCTGTTTCCGTAAAAACCTGTTGCAGAAGAAGAAATAAAAAGTTCAGGAGGATTTTCAAGGCTGTTTATTGTTTCTGCCAGAAGTGAGGCAGTATTTTTTCTGCTGGAAATAATTTTCTTCTTTTTCTTTTTTGTCCAGATTCCGCTGCCTATAGGTTCTCCTGAAAGATTAACAACCGCATCTGTACCTGAAAAGGCATTAAGATCAATTATTCCCTTATCAGGATTCCAGTAGAATTCATTCTCATTTTTTGGCATTCTTCTGACCAGTTTTTTTACGACATGTCCGGCAGTTGTAAGTCTGGGAATGAGCAGATTTCCCAAAACTCCTCCTGAACCGCTTATAAGTATTGTTTTTTTTTCATTAAATCTGGAGTTTATTTCAAGATCTCTTTTTAAGATTTTGTGCCGGAATCTGAAGATTGAATCAAGCTTTTTAATCAGAATTTTTTTAAACAGAGGAAAAGTAAGCAGATGGAAAAAAAGTTTAAATTCAATTTTATCTGTCATTTCACATAAGCCGTTTTCATCTTCAGAGAAAATATGTTTGTGCTTCCATTGTGAGAAAGGTCCGAAAGTTTGAATGTCTTCAAAAAACAAGTTTTTTTCATATTTAGTATGGACTGCTTTCCATGTTATTTTTACAGGGTCATAAAGGTGCATTTTTACTTTTGCACCTTTTTGTATTCCTCCTTTATGAAGCTTAACAGAAATTTTCTGCCATGGAGGAGACAGTCTTTTAAGAGCTCCTGGATTTTCATGATATTTAAAAACTGTTTCAGGAGTAAAATTGAGTCTGGTTTTTTTTTCAAATACGCTCATATTGTCAGCTCTGATGTTTTTGTCTGTAGTTGAGCTTTGGTTCTTCAAGCAAAACTACTGTGTCAGGAGGCACCGACTTAGTCAGCCACACGTTACCGCCTATAACTGCACGTTTACCTATTACCGTGTTTCCTCCGAGAATGGTTGTGCCCGAATAAACAATGACATCATCTTCCAGAGTCGGATGTCTTTTGACTCCTTTAAGCCTTTCTCCGGCATCCTTTGGCAGGGAAAGAGCCCCAAGGGTTACCCCCTGATAAAGTCTCACATTCTTGCCGATATCGGTTGTTTCTCCGATTACAACACCTGTGCCGTGGTCAATTGCAAACCTTTTGTCTATATTGGCGCCGGGATGAATATCTATTCCGGTGGCGCTGTGAGCATATTCTGTCATTATTCTGGGTATAAGGGGGACTTCCATTTTGAAAAGCTCGTGGGCAATTCTGTATACAGTGATTGCAAAAATTCCTGGATAGGAAAATATTATTTCATCGTAATTTTTTGCAGCAGGGTCTCCGTCAAGTGTTGCTTTGACATCGGTTGCAAGAATTTTTCTGAGATCAGGAATTTTTCTGAAAAGTGTGAGAGCTGACTCATAGCCCTGATTTATGCATACTTCGCAGGGTTTATCGTATCTGAAGCACTCATGACGGTAGCTTTTGATAATCTGTTCGGCAAGTCTTGAAAAAAGATTTGAAACGCTTAATCCGATTTTGTATTTAAGGTTGTACTGTTCTATTTTCTGCTTTGAAAAATAACCCGGGAAAAGAATTTTAATCAGCTCATTAATTATGCTTACAATTTCTCCTCTTGACGGTATGGGTTCATTGTTTATGTGTGTAAAAAGGCTTTCGTCAAAACAGGAGTCAATTATTGTTTCAGTCACATCATAGAGCTGCTGCTTATATTTTTCAAGAGAGTCTTTTCCAGGCTCGCACAGTTTTGGATCCCTGATAATTTTTTTCATTTTGGTCTCTTTTTTTAAATTGCTTTAATTTTTCTGCCTTAATAAAATTTCAATCATAACATTTTATGATGATAAAACATAAATATTAAAATCATTAAATTCAACAGAGTTTTAAGATAATATACTCTTGTTAGGGAATAGAAAATAATATAAATTAAAAAATTTTGGAATATATATTAAGGAGCAAAAATGAGAATTGTAACAAGACCAGACCTTGACGGAATTGTATGCGCTGTTTTGTTATATGAAGCTTTGGATATAAAAGAGGATGTTTACTGGGTAGAACCAAATCAGATCCAAAATAATGAGTGTGATATCAAAAAAGGCGATATACTTGCAAATCTTCCGTATCATAAAAACGCTTCCATGTGGTTTGACCACCATGTTTCCAATACTGCTGCAGGAGAATTTGAGGGAAGACATGAAATAGCACCTTCAGCTGCCGGAGTTATCTATAAATATTATTCGGAAATTTTTAAAGACAGATTTAAAGATCTTATCATCAATACAGATAAAATCGATTCAGCAGATCTTACAATTGATGAAGTGAATTTTCCCGAAAAATATCCATATGTACTGCTTTCAATGACAATCAAGAACAGACAGTTCGAAGACAGGCCGTACTGGAAAAAACTCATAGAACTCCTCAGGACTGAAAATATCGGTGAAATAATGAATGAACCCGAGGTAAAAGAAAGATGCGGTAAAGTAATTGAAGAAAATTTAAAATGGAAAAAGATTTTAACTGAGAATACAAAAATTGATGAAAATGTTTCCATTCTTGATTTAAGGTCTTTTGGAACAAAGGCTCCTTCGGGCAACAGATTTTTGATATATTCAATGTTTCCTGGCACCAACGTAAGTGTTAAAGTAAGATGTGCAGATGACGAAATTGAAAAAATAATTGTAAGTATCGGGCATTCAATCTTCAACAGAACATGCAATGTAAATATTGGAAAACTTCTTTCAGGGCACAACGGCGGAGGGCACAAAGGTGCGGGCGCATTCTCTGTGAAAAAAGATCAGTTTGATGAAAAAATGAATTTAATTATTAATATTCTTAAAGAAAACAAACCCTTAAAGGATCAGCTTCGGCATAATTAATGAAAATAAAATTTTTTAAAAATTCTGACATCAGACAAAAGCTTCTGGATCTGGATGAAATATTTTCAGCTTCGGATTCGTGCAGAAAGTGTGGCAAGTGTCAGTCTGTATGTCCTGTATTCAGGCAGACAGGTTTTGAGCAGCATACGGCAAGAGGCAAACTTTCTCTTTTAAATGCACTTAAAAAAGATTTTACCTTTGATCCATCTGTCATAGAAAACCATTTAAGATTCTGTCTTTTGTGCGGAAGGTGTTCGGATTCATGCCCTGCCGGGATAGATACACTCTCGGTTTTTATAAAAGCACGAAATGCAATGCATGCTCTTGATAAAAAATCTTTCATTAAAAAATTTTTTATAAGTGTCTTTATTAAGTTTCCTTTTCTTTTTAAATTCCTGAGAAAAAACACAGATACTGCAGAAAATACTGATCTTAAAGCCGATGCAAAAAAGGTTGTTTTTTTTACTGGCTGTCTTTTTGACAGGTTTTTTGATGATACGTCAAAAAAGGCTGTTAATTTTTTTAAAAGATCAGGCTTTGAACCTGTTGTTGTTTCAGATGAATGCTGCGGTCTTCCTTTTTTGTCTTCGGGAGATGAAAAAGGATTTTTAAAGGCAGCTGAAAAACTCTATTCAAAATTTTTAAATTCAGGGGCGGATACGGTTGTTTCAGGTTGCCCCACATGTATCTCAGCTCTTAAGAAAATATGGCCTGAATTTTGTGATTTTGGCAGAGAACTCAATGATAATTTCGAGATACTTGATTTTCATCAGTTTGCCGCAAAGATCATCAGGGGAGGGGATCAGGTGGCGGGTCCAGGCTCTGGACGAAATTTGAAATGGCATCTTCCCTGCCACATAAAATCTCTCGGCGCAGAAAAAGACGCAGAATATGTTCTGGAAAAATGTTTAAACTTTAAACCTTCGAAAGAATCAAAGCTTAATTCCTGCTGCGGTTTCGGAGGTACTTTCAGTATAGATCATCCAGGAATTTCAAAAAAAATTCTTGATACAAGATCAGATGATCTTATGCTTGAAGAAGGGGAAATCCTTGTTACGGGCTGCCCTGCATGTATTCTACAGCTGAAGAGAGCTGCAGGGAAAGCAGACAGGATTTTTCATACAATAGATATTATTGATGAAAATAAGATTTAAAATGTTTTAAAGGAGTATTTATGGCTCTTTCCAATTCAGAAAGGGTAAAAAAATTTTTTTCAGTTTTTTCAGGCGAAGATCAGGTTTTAATTTTAATTAATGCCGACCCTGATGCAATGTCATGTGCCATGGCAGTAAAACGTCTCCTGTGGAGAAAAGTTGCAGGTGTTTCGATAACAAATATAAACAAGGTCAAAAGACCTGACAATCTTGCAATGATAAGGCTTCTCGGAATAAAGATGACCCATATCGATGAACTTGACAGATCAAGGTTCACTAAAGTCGTTATGGTCGATTCCCAGCCGTCCCACAGTGAGCTGTTCAGGGATTTTACTCCCGATGTTGTGATCGATCACCATCCTGATACAGGTTATAAGGCTAAATATACTGATGTAAGGGCTTCATACGGGGCTACGGCCACAATATTCACTGAATACCTGAAGGCTGCCGGAATAAAGCCGTCTGTTAAGCTTGCCACAGGACTTTATTACGGAATAAAGACTGATACCTCCAACTTCCAGCGTCAGACTCTTCCTGAAGATATAAGAGCTTTTCAGTATCTTTTCAAATTTGCAAATATCCATCTTGAAAGACGAATAGATCAGGCAGAAGTTCCTCTAGAGTTTCTGCAGTACTATGAAAAGGCTTTTCATGGCAGA
>JBFWJK010000106.1:0-11852 GCA_050253255.1 Desulfobacteraceae bacterium
ATGCACTTCATGAAGAAGATTACAAAGCACTTCTTCCTCAATACATTGACAAAAATGTACTGCCGGATATAAATTCTATTTCATAAATTTTGGGATTTGAATAGATGGGGTTTATTGAGCGCTTACTTTACTTCCGCCCCCTGAACCGCTGTCACTGCCGCAGCCCGTGAAAAAAAACACCAATAATATAAAAAACACTGTGTTTCTAACCATCTGCCCCCCCGATGCATCATTTTATTTACGTTATGTCAAAAAATACGCTCTATAACTGATTATTTAGGAGGTTGCAATTAAATAATATCGAATGGGGAGAGATAAGAGCCTATAATGATGCGGCCACTCATACATATGCGCACTGATATTCTGTTCTTAATTTAATGGGGGAAATTTGTTCGGGTCACCTTTTTTTTATAAGGGATTAAAGAGCTATTTTTCAGTCTGTAAAGATTTATATGGTTTTTTAATTATGGGTCAAGAGTAGACTTGTCCCCTTTTTCATGGGTTCCGACAGGTTATTTTGGGCCCATTCTCAATCATGATTATTTGTTTGTTTATAGGTAAATTATATACTAAGGTAATCTGGATGCCCCCTTTTTACATCACCTTTATTTATAACTTCCCTCCTTTTTATAATGCTTGAATTCTTTCTGTCATTTTAATCAAATTATTATTGGTATTCATAACCCATTCAGTTGATTCTCCTCGTTTAAGAATCCGTTTTGCTATAGCTCTTGTACTAAAACTTGTAGCAAATACTAATACAGTTGTTGGTGGTCCTCCGATCCATGCAATCTGATTAAGAATCATTTCGACGCTCATTCCAGACGCAAAACCAATAGCTGATATTGAAGAGCTTTTTATAGTTTCTGAAATAAATGCCGCTGAAGCTTTAGAGCCTTTATAAACAAGGAATGCATTAGTAATAGCATGTATTGCTGCAGTTGAAACGGTTGAGCCAAGAAGTTCTCCAAAAAAATTTCCCATGGCTTCTGGACCCATATTATCAAATCCTTCTTGAACAATACCTGCAACCTCATCCGCTGTTGAATTGATCGGTAGAATTTTAATGTTTATACCGAGTTCATCAAGTTTTGCTTCCACATCAAGTGCAATATCTTTAGGTACTGCAAAATCAATACTTGTGACAGGTGCTCCATCATCACCAGAAATAATACCTGCATCGACCTTTTCTTGTACCTCTTTGATTTTTTCGATCACTTTATTCGGATTACTGTACATTTTTACCTGAACATATTGGGTGATGCCGTCACCTTGATCAATTGCAACATCCCAACCTTCCTGGCTTCCGCTAGATGCAAGTGTTGCAGATATACCTTCTTTAGCACATGTCTCTTTAAAAATCTCTTCGCCTATCTGTCCTTTTATCTTATTCACCATTCCCCAAACCGATTTATCTCCTAGGTCTAGTTTTTCCAATAGAATTTGGTGGATTTTTGAGTAGCTGTCAGCTTTTTCTTTCATGAGTCCTTCAAATGCAACTCTAAGAGTTGGGCTAACCTGATCAAGAGACCCATCTCCTATCAGCAAATCTGCAACCATTACTCCTGAACTGATTTCCATTCCAAGGAAGTCATGCACCTCTTTCTCTTTCTCCCATAATTCACAAATTGAATCGATTGAACAAAGAGAATTTATTTTAAACTTGGCGTAAAAATCTTCAATATTCATTTAGAGAAACCAACCTTTTCTTCAAGTTGTCTTATCCTATCCAATGCTTCTACGAGTTTGCTAGCAAGGACGTTATTATACTGTTCTTGTTTTACCAAATAGTCTTGTATTGCTTGGAACATTGCTTGCCCACTTATTACATCAAAATGTTCTGTTACCTTATCTGTGATTGTATTAACTTTCTCTTTAACTCCAATTTCCTCATATTTTTTGTTAGTTGCACTGACAAGACAATTAATCTTTTCTTTTGCGATACTTTGGTCATATTTTTGGCTTGTAGCATTGGCAAGTTTACTTGCTGATTCAGTTGCCTTAGAGGTTACATCTTCAGTTGTTTTTTTCGCTACAAACTTAAGTTTATCCATAATTTTTTTTTCTTTCATTTAAATAAATCCTTTATTTTTTAAAGATAACTTCGTTTTATAGTTAAAGAACTCAGTTGTTCCAAAAAACTGATCTTCCAAGATTCTGGTCTTCTAAGTCCCCCGTGTAAAAAAGAGAGAATTCTTTATTCAAGACGTTTCTTACTATACAAATCAACGCTATTTTCAGCGGCCGGGCGGAGAATGCCGAAAACAGACACTGAAAGAAATTGTTTGTTAATTTTTTACTTTCAAAAACCGGCACCGTAAGCCCGGTCCGACTGCAAAAAATTGTTGGGGCCTTTGCAATAAGGCCCATTAAAATTGTGAAATTGTTTTAAGCTGCATTTTCATAATCTTGTATGTATTGCCAGTGTGTTGAGCTTAAAAACAGCCTTAAAGATTCCGGAATACGTGCCCTTGGTGCTGTAAAAATCACACCATTAGACTGACTAACAGCGACATGCATTTTAGGTGGCTTTTCAAGGACCGAAGAAAAAATATTAATTTCTTTATAAATAGATAATGCAAACTCAACAAAAAACCACAAAAGATATTTACCTCTTATTACCTGAAGAATATTTTCGTTATCTCTCAATTCTTGTTCAATAAGAGATATATTAATAGTATTACTATAAATAATATTGCATTGACCATGTAGATAATCTGGAATTATTTTTCCTTTGGGATTGGATTGAATCGTTACTTTACCTTGTGATAATGAAAAAAGATGCTTCATTTCAATATCGTTCAAACATGGTTTTTCACCCGATCTTTTCCAATGAACAATCCATGCCATAATAGGTATCAATTGATTTGCAAAATAATTCAATTGTTCTTCAAATAAATCAAGGATGGGATCAATCTCTTCTTTGGTAAGAACCCCTAAATTAAATACTTCACATAGTAAACGATTGCATGTAGTTCGATTTACTATATCATTTTCTATAGAATATCCGTCTGTAACAAAAATATTAGCGTGATTTGGAATATCTTCATTAATATAATTTGACAAGTCACGATCAATGAAGAAAACTATTTGTTTTTTTGAAAAACGATCCCAGTCGAATTCAGAATGAAGTTGTATAACTTTATCTTTATTTCCCGCAGCCCATAATTCAACCTGCCACTCAGGAGGAATCGAATACTCTATAAAGCCCCTATAAAAAGAGGGGTCGTCCCGTCCTTCGACAAAGCCATAAACGCATTTTGTTCGTCTGCTATACCGACCTAAAAATTCATGATAAACTGAATTTGCGCTTTCAAGCGCATGTTGATGTATTTCAATCATGCTCATTGAACCCCCTCCTTACTTGCAGAATTCCCCAAGACCATGAGCATATTGTTTTAATTCGTTGTCATAAATAAATGGTGAGTGTGTTACTGCAACTAAACCAGAACAAAAACCTCCATTTTTTATATCCGTTAAGAATCTGCGTTGCCAAGGAACCGATAAAGACAACTCTGGTTCATCGATAAGTACAAAATAGTCGTTTCCACCCGATAGATACAGGTGGCTAAAAAGAGATACTATTTGTTTTTCTCCAGAAGATAGTTGTCTGAGCTCAACCTTTCTGTCAGTTCCATCTGGACATTCAGCTTCAATTTTGAACGAGAAAGACGGACTATCATAAATAAATTGTTTATCAATCATATACTCATTACATACATCACAAAATTTAGAAATTGAATTTTCTTTTTCTTGAAGTTCTTGTTGAAATCCAAGTAATTTTATAAAATAGTGGCAAATCACTTTTGCATGTTCGTCAAGCGTTTCACCATTTTTTACTTTTTGTATTGTGTGTGATAAATGATTTTTGCTTGACTGGGATAAAATAGTATCATGAATTCTGTTTAATACATTTTCAATAGTTTCATCTGAAGCTTCTTGAATTTGATTCACACTAACTTCAGAATATTTTTGATCTACTACATCACCAAGATATCCTAATGTTAAATTATTAAGACTCTCTCGAGCAAATTCCTTTAATTGTTCTAATGTCGATTTAATTGCTCGGTCAACGTCTTTCATTCCAAATTCAATTAATTCCACATACGCACCATGATTTTTTCGTGGAGTCATTAATTTACGCCTATGGAATAATTCCTCATCATCCAAGCCTTTAAATATTAAGTTTAATTCTTGTTCAATTCTTCGATATGTTGGAAGATAAAGAAGTTGAGCGTTCAATGATTTTTTTACGTTTTTAAGAACCTCTTTAAGTTTTTCGGCATGTTTACCTTCTGAATGTTGAAATAAATTCAATTCTCTAAAAATATAATGCATTGGAATATCGTAACGATCACAAAGCATTTCAAGCTCAGGCTCTAGTAAATTACCTTCACTTTCTTCTAAGAGTTCAACAAAACGATGACGAATTTTTTGGGGCAAATTCATTAAAATTTTTTTATTAAGCCCATTAAGATTATTCTGAAGATATGAATAGGATAAAACATGTCGTTTATTATCAATTGTTACAGCTAATTCTGTAAATTTAAATTTTGCCAATGCGCTCCACTGACCTGATAGTAAATAATATAACAGGCGCAAAACTGTAGTTTTTCCCAATCCATTTTCACCAACAAGAATCAAGGTGCTATCCTTAAAATGGAGATTGAAATCTTTATAGCCATGAAGTTTCTTTATTTCAAAAAGTGTAATGTTACTCATTAATTCTCTCCTATTTTATATACAAATACCCAATCTTGCTCGTATAGTCTTTTTTCCTGAATTGATCATTTCATAGCGTGTGTTTTATGCCCCAACGTTATGATAACCAGCACCTGGCAGACCCTAAACATCTGTTTAATATTAATCTGGAAACTAAACTTCTTTTAATTAATACTGTACGTGGTGTCTGCGTTCATCATGGTGTTATATGAAGCCGGGTCTCTGTCTATATGGGTGAAAGTAACGGAAATTTCTCTTATATTTCTGCTTTTAAGACGATTTCTATTTACCAAATATTTATTTTTTTCACTCATTATATTTTATCCGGCTTTTATCTTTTTACTAAGTTAAGGTAAAAAAGTAATTTTAGGTTATACTTATTCGTCTGTTTTTTTAAAGTTTAAATTTTAATAAATATCAACTCTGATCAAACGTCAAGCAGAATCATACAAAACCTGTAATTTATGCTTTTCAATGGTTGAAAACCAGATTACTTTGCATCGCAGCCTTATAAATATATGAATCAATCTTCCTGTTTTACAGACCGGGCATCTCTTTCCTATGGGCAGTTTTTCTGATTCTTCATCTTTATTAATCTCATTATTCTCAGATAAAAGTAATCTTATTTTAGATATATTTGCTTTACATTTCCCGTTTGAGAACAATCCGAAATGACGAACCCTATGGAAGTTTTTGGGCACTATATGAAGAAGAAATCGTCTTATAAATTCTACTGGAGTTAACCTGGTTTCCAGCCACTCTGTTTTCTTCTCTTTTTTATTATCAAATTTGTATTTAAAGTGAACTGACCCTTTTTCAATTTTTATCAGCCTGTGGTTGCTGATTGCCACCCTGTGGGAGTACATTCCTATATATTTGAGAACTTTTGAAGGCCCTGCGAAAGGGCTTTTTGCAAAGACTACCCAACCTGGAGGAAAGGTGTGATGCATCCATTTCTGAAATTCTTCAGGGTTATTATATTGTTTAAGATTTTCAGGCAGATTTAAGTTCCCTTTTTTTACTTCCCGGGTAAGTGCTTCTATAAATTTCTGTCTGTAAGGAACAGACATAGCTTTTACAGGGAATAGAAATTTTCCTTTATACTTCGGTTGTACAAGTTCTCCACGGGAATTTATGCCTGCGGATGCAACAATGTAATGGACATGAAAATGCTGCCATAGCTGAGCTCCCCAGGTGTGAAGAATACCGTAAAAGCCTGTTTTTCCTCCCATCCATTTAGGATCTGAAGCAAAATCTGAGATTGTTTCTGATGATGCTTTGAATAAGGCATTGTAGATTATTTCAGAGTTTGAAGCCGCTAAATCAAGAATCTGTTTTGGCAAGGTAAAAACAACGTGATAATAAGGAACAGGAAGAAGGTCTTCCATCCTTTTATTCACCCATCTTCGTCTTGATATTCCACTGCACTTGGGACAGTGACGGTTTTTACATGAATTATTTAGGATTTGAATGGAACTGCAATTATCGCATCTGTCCATACGATAACCAAAAGAACCATCACGGCAATGCTTTATGTCATAAAATACCTTGGCATAATGGCCTTCAAGTTTATATTTTCGGCGATAGTCGTCTTCATAATGGCTGAAAATATCTGCCACTTCAAGTTGAGGAGGGTTCTTAATGTTTAAGGCTGAATATTTATCCATATTTTTACCAGAATATTCAGGTCATTAAAAAACTTTGGATTTTTTTATTGCGTTTATAATATATGAGTAAAGTTTTATCGTCTAACACTTTGAAATTATTTGATTATCTGCCGCAGGCTTCATATAACATTATTTATATATGGAAAAAATCCACCTATCAAACTTATAGAATTGAATTTTTTCCATTCTATAAAATATTCAGTCCAATAAGCAGAAAATAATTATAAAAAAAGTCCATTAATTTTATTCTGATATTTAAAATTGAAATAAATCAAAAAAACATTATTCATATTTTTTGTCAATAATTTTAAACTAAAAACATAACCATCTGTTTTTATGTCTAAAAAAAGTTAAAAAAACTCAACAAAAAAGTAAAAAACAAATAACTTTCCACAATATTAAATATTAAAGCAAAAAAAGGGATAATTATGGCTTATAGAACAAAAAAAGGGCGGGAAAACCCGCCCTCAATATCAAAAACAGAAAACTCAGCTCAGCTTATGAAAAATAATCAACAGCATTTGTGAAAATTTTAAGGCCTTCAGGAATACCAGAATCAAAAAGATCCTGATTGTTCTTTTTCATTTCCTGCTTCATGAGAGTCCACTGGGGATGATGAGTCCAGTGAACAAAAGCCTCGGGATGTGGCATAAGTCCAAATACCCTTCCTGTTGAGTCGCAAAGTCCTGCTATGTCGTTTAAGGAACCGTTTGGATTTTCAGGAAATTTATTTCCTGCTCTTTTACCGTCCTTTGATGAATATCTTAAAACAGCCTGATTGTTTTCTTCAATTTTTTTAAGAGTTTCATCGTCTGTGTAGAGTTTTCCCTGACCATGTCTGATTGGAAGCTCAAATGTTTCAAGCCCTTTAGTGAAAACACAGTCAGAGCCTTTTTCAGCATTCAAATAAATCCAGTCATCAATAAAGTTTCCATGGTCATTATTTATAAGTGCAACCTTTCTTTCCATGGATTTTGTGTCAAATCCAGGTAAAAGGCCAATGTTTACAAGGGTCTGAAAACCGTTGCATATACCTATTATAAGATTGTCCTGTTCGACAAATTTCTGAAGATCTTCTCCAAAATGGGTTTTCATTCTGATTGCCTGCAAAACCCCTGCTCCATGCTCGTCACCCCAGCTGAAGCCTCCGCCGAATGCAAGAATTTTGTAATCTTTTACCAAAACATTTTTATTTACAAGATCGTTAATATGAACCTTATCTGCCTCAGCCCCTGCAAGTGTTAAAGCATGTGCTGTTTCATTGTCGCAGTTAAGCCCGAATCCTGTAAGTACAAGGGCTTTGACTTTCATCATACAAGTTCTCCAAATCTTTTTTCAAAGGCTGATTCAAGATCATCAACACTTAGACTGATTATCCTGTCAGAGCCTGAATTTACAATAACGTTTTTGTCTTCCCTTACAAAACCAATATGACAGCAGTTTGAACTGCCAATTAAACTTTCAAATTCTGCAGCATTTTCATTGGATACACTTACTAAAATTCTGCCTGAAGATTCAGAGAAAAGAATTCTGAAATCTTCAAGACTCTCATCTTTTAAAACCTTGTCAAGGTAAATTTCAGCTCCAAAGCCTCCTGCAATGGAAGAAAATGCAAGTGCTGTAAAAAGTCCGCCTTTTCCAAGTGATTTACCTGAATTGACCAGATCCTTTTGATTTGCATGAAAATATTTTTTATAAATCTCAAGGTTTGTTTTCTGATCAACTTTGGGTATATTTACGCCCTTTTCATTTAAAAGGCTGTAAAATTCAGAACCTCCAAGCTCGTCAAAGGTTTTTCCAAGAAGATAGATTCTGTCGCCTGAAAATTTAAATCCTGATGTTACAGCTTTTTTACAGTCATCCATTACCCCTGTTGCTGAAAACTGCAGGGATTCAGGTGCAGAAACCTTTCTTGTTTCTCCGTAAGGCCCTTTTAAATGTCCGTCAACATACATGCTGTCCTTTCCTGAAAGAAGAGGAACCTTGTATTCAAGGCAGATATCTTTCAGTGCAAGACAAGATCTTACAAGTTTTGCGGCCTTTAGTTTTCCGTCAGGATTTGTTTTTTCATCATATGTTATTGCAGGCCAGCAGAAATTATCAACACCCCCTATTTTTTCAGGGTCTGCTCCTGTTACAACAAGCCTTCTGAATGCTTCGTCAACAACAAGTCTTGTCATGTTGTCAGTATCAATATCTGAAAATCCGGGATTTATTGTCTGGGTGAATAAAAGACCTTTTTCACTTTCAAGATTAGGCCTTATTACTGACGCATCGGATGGAACATTTCTGTTAACTCCAGTAAGAGGCTTGATTACACTTGTTCCCTGAACTTCATGGTCATATTGTCTTGTTATCCATTTTTTGGAAGACATGTTCGGAGAAGAAATAAGTTTCAGACAAAGACTGTTATAATCCTTTGGAGATGTAATTACAGGCTCAATCATTCCCCTTGATTTGGGAGATGACCACTCTGCTTCAAAAATCCACTGGGGAAAACCTTTTTCAGGAAGATCAATATCTACATATGCAATTGTATCTTCATTCCATTTTACATGAAGCATTCCCGAATCTGTATATTCTCCGATTACAGTTGATTCAACCTCATGCTTTGCTGAGAGTGAAAGAAATTTATCAATATTTTCCTTTGTAACAGCAGCAGTCATTCTTTCCTGTGACTCTGAAATCCAGATTTCCCAGGGGTCAAGACCTTCGTATTTAAGCGGAACCTTTTCAAGATTTACAACGCACCCTCCGCTTAATCTTGCAGATTCTCCGATTGAAGATGAAAGACCTCCGCCTCCGTTGTCTGTTATAAATGTCATAAGTCCGAGATCCCTTGCTTCAAGAAGAAAATCGTGCATTTTCTTCTGTGTGTACGGATCTCCAATCTGAACATGACCTGCAGGAGTGTTTTCAGAAAAAGTTTCTGAAGAGGCTGTTACACCGTGAATTCCGTCTTTTCCAACCCTTCCTCCGCACATTACTATAAGTTCACCCGGAGATGTCTTTTTTTCATGACATGGTTTGTTGTTTACTTCCTTTGGCATAAGTCCGAGAGCTGTAACATATACAAGACATTTTCCAATATATCTGTTGTCAAAATAGACCTGACCAAAAGTTGTTGGAACACCGCTTTTGTTTCCACCGTCTTTTACACCTTCAATAATTCCGTCAAGAAGTCTTCTCGGGTGAAGTTTTGGTTTTAATTCTCCGCTGTAATCCCTTAAACCTGTGCAGAATCCATAACTTCCCATTATAAGCTTTGAACCAAGGCCTGTTCCAAGGGGGTCTCTGTAAACACCTACAATTCCTGTAAGAGAACCGCCGTAGGCTTCCATGTTTGAAGGGGAGTTATGGGTTTCTCCGGTAATTGTATAATTGTATGTATCATCAAAAACAGCAGAGCCGGCATTGTCCCACAAAACTGAAACAACCCAGTCAAGCTCGTTTTTAAGCTTGATTGTGGGCTCTTTGATACAGGTTTTGAAAAGATTGTCTATTACATATTCTTCACCTGTATCTTTATCTTTGTAATAAAATTTTCCCTGAAAAGTATTGTGATTGCAATGGTCGCTTCTTGCCTGTGCAATAAATTCAAGTTCAAGGTCTGTTGGATTTGAAAGATTGAATTCTTTTCTTTTTAAAATTACTTTTTCATCGAAAAAATATTCTCTTATTACAGGAACATCATTTGGATTTAAGGCAAGGTTTCTTTCACTGCTGATCCTGTTAAGCTCTTCATCACTTGAAAACCTTATTTCCTGAACTTCAGGCTCATGATTTAAAATTACCTTTGGGATCATTTCCTTTGGGTAACCGTTCTTTAATACAGATTCCCTTGAATAAATATTCCATGACTGGATTGTATCGTTTGCAAGAAGTTCAGACGCAAGAAGATCGATTTTTTCAGTTGTAAGATCTCTGCCTTTTATGCAGTATCTTTTCCCTGTGTAAACTCCGCAGTCTTTTGGAAACTGTTTTGACAAAATATCTGAAATCGCTTCAACTGCAGTATTGCCTGCTGTATCGCACACTCCCGGTCTGAAACCGACTCTTATGCAGAAATCAAAATCTTCGTCAATATTTGAAAATGAATAATTTTCAGTAACAGGATTTGAAAAAATTTCCTTAGACACAAATTCAAACTCTGTTTCCGATATGGGAAGATCAAAAAGCAGAACATTAATTGTCCTTACCTTTTCAAGTTCTATATTAAAATAATCCTTTGCCTTTTTTCTTA
This sequence comes from Desulfobacteraceae bacterium, assembly GCA_050253255.1. Classification (GTDB taxonomy): domain Bacteria; phylum Desulfobacterota; class Desulfobacteria; order Desulfobacterales; family JACKCP01; genus JACKCP01. The sequence continues at coordinate 10,633 of JBFWJK010000106.1, forward strand.
AATTTTCTCCTTCCGGATCTTTGAGAGAATTTTTAAGAGCTGTTTCCAGCCTGTAGATCATGTGCCGTGCTCCTGTTATGTTAATTTGAAAATAATCTTAAAATATCATTGTAAAAAGCAAAAACCATAAGCATCAGAAGAAGGAAAAGCCCTATCTGCTGGGCAACTTCCCTTACTTTTATGCTGACCGGTTTTCCTGTCACCATCTCTATTAAAAAAAACATAAGATGTCCACCATCAAGAACAGGTACCGGCAAAAGATTTAAAAGCCCAAGATTTATGCTTATAAGACAGATGAAAACAAGAAAGCTTGTAAGACCCTGCTTTGCCTGATCGCCTGCCATCTGGGCAATCATGATAGGCCCGCCCAGGTTGTCTTTTGAAATTGTACCGTCTATCATTTTAACTATGCCCACAAAGGTCAGCTCAATAACTTTCCAGGTCTGGCTCAGACTTTCAGACATGGCTGTAACCGGGCCTGCATTTTTATGTTCTGTTATATCCTTTGCAGCTATTCCTATCAGTTTTCGTTCATAAGATTTACCAAGATGATCTTTTAATTCCTTAACTTCAGGCTGAATTATTTTTTCCGCCGATTCGCCGTTTCTTTCGAAAACAAGCCTGATATCCGACTCTGAACCTGATATGGCATCTGAAACATCATACCAGGTGACTATTTTACTGCCGTTTATTTCCACTATCCTGTCACCTGCCTTTATTCCGGCCCTGGATGCAGGAGAGTCTGGAGACACGCTCCCAATTACAGGAGGAAGATACGGCTTGACTCCAAGGGAATATTTCTTGATTTTTTCACCAAATAACGATTCAGAATCCATAAGAGCAGGTTTTAAAACTATTTCTTCAATATCACTTCCCCGTTTTACCTTTAAGAGGACTTCGTTCCCTTTTGATTTTTCAATTGTTTTTTCAAGTTCAGACCATGAAGTTATTTTCCTGTCATTTACAGATAAAACCTCATCTCCTGTAAAAAGCTTTTCATATGAAGGAGCTCCCGGCTCAGCTTCACCAATTACCGGAGGATAAAAATAGGTTCCGTAAAAAATAAAAAGAATAAAATAAAGTACTATGGCGAGAAAAAAATTAAAAAAAGGCCCTGCAGCAACAATTATAAATCTTTTCCAGACTTCCTTGTGAGTGAACGAATATTTTTTTTCTTCTTCGCTCAGCGGAGCATCAGGTTCTTCTCCTATCATTTTTAC
>JBFWJK010000107.1:0-11817 GCA_050253255.1 Desulfobacteraceae bacterium
TCATCTCCGTTTTTCCATACAGTTTCAATGTTGAAATTATGTTTTTGAAAAACATCAATGTATGGTTTTATTTTTTCAAGTGATTTTGATTTGGAAGGGCCGATATTTAAAATAACAATATTTTTTATTTTAAAAACATTAAGATATTTTGCAAGCTTTTCAGCTTTTTTAAGGTTTTCATACCCTGCTATCGGCAGTAATATTTTGTTAAACAAAAAATCTCCTTTTTTCTGAAATAGTCATTATTAATTTTTATGGAATACCTGAGTCAAAGTATTCAAACAAAATTGACCTGTATTTTTTCATATTTTATCAGAAAAATTCAAGCCGAATTTAAAGTTTAAAAAGTATGTTTAAAAAAAGAGAGTTGAATACCGGTTTAAAAACTTAAGAAGAAAATCATATGCAGCCTGAACAGACTAAAGAGGAATTTTGGAAATTTTATTTCTGTGCTGCCGGTATTCTTAAGGTTAATATAACTGCCCGGAATTTGTTCCGGGCAGTTTACTGATTATCCAGATAAACAGCTAGAAGCTTTGCAAGTTCAGATCTTTTAAAAGGCTTTGGAATGCTTGCTGTAAAACCGTATTCAACTGGACTGGTCATTACAGGATCTTCAGAATATCCGCTTGCTACAAAAACCGGTATCTCACTGTCGATTTTTCTTATTTCAGCCACTGCTTCAACACCTCCCATTCCCCCTGGAATAGTAAGGTCGCATATGATTGCAGCAATTTTATCGGAAGAATCTTTTTTTTCTCTGAAAAATTCGATTGCCTCTTCAGAGCTTTTTCTGCCTTCAGATTCATATCCCAGAGTTTCAAGCATGGAAGCTGTCATTTTAAGGAGAAGTTCTTCATCATCAATTATAAGAATGGTTCCTGCTCCTGAATGGTTTTGAAAGCTTGCAGCAAGTTTCTTTTTTGATGCTTCAGTTTCGGAAGAAGGAAGATAAATCTGGAAAACGCTCCCTTTGCCCTGTTCTGAATCAACTTCTATTGTTCCGCCGTGCTTTTCAATTATTGAATAACTTGTGGTAAGGCCTATCCCGTGGCCAGTTTCCTTGGTGGTAAAAAATGGATCAAAAATTCTTGTTTTATCTTTTACCGGGATTCCAGGACCAGTGTCTTTAACAGAAATTTTTACATAATTCCCCGGCTTAAGAACAGGATGGTTTCTTAAAAAAAAGGCTTCCGCTTCAATATCGAGTTTTCCGCCGGAGGGCATGGCCTGTTTTGCATTAATTACCAGGTTGTCAATTACCTGGCCCAGCTGGTTCCTGTCAAAACTGCACATGGGAAGGTTTTCAGGAATTTTGAAATTGCATTTAATGTTTGAGCCGCTTAAAGCGAATTCTGCTGTTTTTTTAACAAATGGAAACAAATGACCCGGCTCTTTCATGGGAGCGCCGCCTTTGGAAAATGTCAGAAGCTGACCTGTAAGGCTTTTTGCTCTGTCCATAGCATCCATGGAAAGTGTTAAAAACTCTTTGACTTTCTTGTCTTCCGAAAATTCCAGAGCCAGATCTATATATCCGAAAATTCCTCCCAGCAGATTGTTGAAATCGTGGGCTATTCCTCCTGCAAGAACACCAAGAGACTCGAGTTTTGATGTCTTTTCAAGAGTTTCCTGCATCTTCTTTTTTTCTGTCATGTCCCTGAAAACCAGTACAACCCCGATTGTTCTGCTTTCCATATCCTTTATGGGTGCTCCGCTGTCTGCAATGACTCTTTTTTCTCCGTTTTTTGAAATTAAAACTGTATGATTTTCAAGTTCCACAATTTCACCGGTTGAAAGAACTTTTTCAACTGGATTTGCATGGGGAAGACCTGTTTCTTCATTTATTATGTCAAAGACCTCAGGAAGCTTTTTACCCTTTGCTTCTTCGTTTATCCATCCTGTTAGTTTCTCTGCAACTTTGTTTAAAAGGGTAATTTTTCCCTCGGTATCAGTGGTAATTACACCGTCGCCTATGCTTCTTAAGGTTACAGCAAGTCTTTCCCGCTCTGCTGCAAGCCTTTCCTGATTTATTTTCTTTTCTGTAATGTCTTCTCCTATTGCCTGAAAAATTATCAGGCTGCCGTTCTGATCGAAAATTGCCCTGTCAATCCATCTGTGCCACCGTAATCTTCCGTTGGCATCTATTACATGGTGTTCTGTCTCATGGATAGGAGACTCAGGAGTAAGAAGGGAAAGGTTTTCAAGAGCTATCTGTCTGTCGCTTTCGGGAATGAGATCAAGAAAGCTTGTACCTGTAAGTTCTTCAGGTGTTTTGTTGAAATATCTGCAGTATTCGCTGTTTGCAAAGGTAATTGTTCCGTCGGGTAAAAATGAGCAGATCAGGCTTGGATTGTCTTCTACAATCCCCTTGTATTTTTCTTTGCTCTCCCTTAAATCCTTTTCTCTTTTAACAATTGTTTCATGCATCCTGGTAAAGTTTCTGTCAAGTTCAGAAAGTTCATCAAATGCCTCTGATTCTGAATTTTCAATCTCAGAAAAGTGGATATTTCCTTTGTCTGAGTCTTTGATCAGTTCAATTTTTTTTGTGAAGGCTGTAACAGGTAGAACAACCGATCTGTAAAGTTTTCTGTTAAGGAGATATATGAATGTGTAAACAAGAATAAAAACAGTCATCAGTATAACAACACCTGAAACAAGAAAAGGATTGAATATGGACAAGGTATTTTGTTCCATCACAACAATCCAGTCTGCAGAAGGAATTTTTGCAGCACTCATCAGGCAGTATTCCCCCTTGTTTTTAAAAAAACCAGAAACAAGCTCCCTGTCTTTGATTTTCTTGATTATTGTCATATCTGCAAAGTTAAATCTTGAATTTACAAGAGCTTCATCCGAATGGGAAATAAGATTCCCGTAGGAATCAGTTATGAAAACAGAGCCGTGTTTTATTGATGGGCTGAGACTTTTGAGATAATTGTCGAGCCCTGAAAGATTAAGTTCCGCCAGTATGAATCCTTTGGTGTCTCCGGTTTTTTTTACCATTGCAACAGAGGTTTTGTTTTTAAGAATTGAATAATAGGGGGAAGTCAGAAAAAATTCATTTTTTTTATCTCTTTTATTTACAAGTCCTGAAAAATCACCCTTGAATGACTGATGGGGGACAGATTTTATGGTTATCATATTTTCATCAAGAAGACACAGTGTGTTGAATGAAAGCTGTGCCCCTGCAACCTCTTTTACTGCGGACGCAGCAAAGTCGGCGGAGCGGATGTGAAGTTCCGCATGACTAAGATTGTCTCTGCAGTTGTTCAGATAGGCTGTGACATGCTGTCCGATGTCTTTTGCATAGTAAAGCTGGAGGTTTTTCAATTCTCTGACTTCCACATAAATCCAGAATAATGAGAAAATGATTATAAATGCAGATAGCGGCAAAAACAGCCACTTAATCAGAAAGTCATTTAGCATGCCAGAAAGTTTTTTCAATTTGCATCATCCTTTTCCGGTTCAAATTCCAGTATTTTTTCAAATTCCGAATCTTTAACTCTTAATATGCTTACAGGCATGACAGCATCTCCGAATTTATTTATGCTTAGTTTTCCCTGAAATGTATGGAAATTTTTAATACCTGTAAGAGCCTTTTCAAGCCCGTCTTTAGTCCCTTTTGTCTGTTTGAGAGCCTTTGCGAGAATTTTAACTGAATGATATCCCTGTTCGGCGGCAAAAGAAGGTCTGTACCCAAAGCGTTTTGTGTATGTTTCAACAAAATTTATGTAATCCTTCCTGGTTCTGTCTGTAAATCCTGTCTTGGCAAGATAGGCTCCTTCAACCGACTTTCCTCCGTGCCTTATCAGAGATTCAGTTGCACCCCAGCTGCTGATAAAAATAAGCGGCTTTTTGCCTACATAGGAAGCTGCCTGGATAACAGCGGCTGATATTCTTGAGGATGAAATCAGGAAAATTGCGTCATAGGGTGTTTTGGAAAGAACCTGTGGAATTTTTTCCCTGATTTCTTCTATTCTGCCGGAAAGAACAATTTTTTTGATTAAGATGTCATTTTTACCAAATCCTCTAAGGAAATTTTTTTCATAGGGATCTGTAAAAACATCATTTCCCTCCTGTTTTACAAGTAAAAGACTTTTTATTTCAAAGTTTTCAGATGCAAATCTTCCAAGTGCATCGGCACTGAATTCAGAACTTCCCTGAACTCTGAAAAAGCGGTCTTTTTTACCTGACAGCAGAGGACTGGATGTTGTCGGGCTTAGCAGAATAATATCTGACTTTTCAATCACGGAAAGGGCCGCCATTGTCTGTGATGAAGTCATGTGGCCTATTATTGCTTCAGCTTTTTGATCTATCAGTTCAAGGTCTGCCTGTTTTGCTTTTTCTGGAATCCCTTCATCGTCTTTGATAATCAGCTTAATTTTTTTTCCGGCTATGCCTCCTGTTGAATTGATTTCTTCAACGGCAAGAATAACGCCGTTTCTTCCATGAATTCCAAGATCTGAATTGATTCCTGTCAGCTGTCCTGAAAAACCGATTATAACTTCTTTTTTTTCGCAGGAGCTGAAAATTAAAATACAAAAGATTGATAAAAGTATCGGCCTCAGTTTTATTGAGAACATGGAGCCTCCCTTGCAAATTTGGGAAAAAACCGCTTTTTAAGGAACTTGAATATGTCTGAATTTATAATTGATTTCATTATGCAATAAAGAATCTGGATGTACAAGATTTAAAGGAATATTGTTTCTTTAATTGGCAGCTGTTCATGTTTGGATAACAAGCAGCTCTGATTTGCATGGCTGTCAGGATATTCTGTATAATCAGGCTGAACTTCGCGGATGACGTAAGAAAGGAAAAACATTCAATGCTGTTTTTTATTTTGTGATCTGTCTTTAATATGCTGTGTATGGGGTTATATCTTTCTGCCGGCAAACTGCCGCAGAAAGATATAGTGGCAACTGTTTTTTACTAAAACAATGAAAAGAGCATTCTTGTTCCAAGCAGATACAGGAGGCCAGCAAATATTTTTTTGAGCCTGTCAACAGGAAGACTGTGAGCAAGTCTTGCTCCAAGTGGGGCAGATGCCATGCTTGCAAGTACAATTCCAAGAAGTGCCGTGAGATTAACAAAACCGAGGCTGTGTTCAGGAAGGCCTTCTATTCCAAGCCCTGTAACTATATATCCGGCAGCACCTGCTATTGCAATTGGAAAACCTATTGCTGCCGAAGTTCCTATGGCTTTGTGCATCCGGGTGTTGCACCAGATAAGGAAAGGAACTGAAAGAGAGCCTCCTCCGATGCCTACAAGGCTTGAAAAGACACCAATTATTCCGCCGGCAGCAAACATTCCCGGAGCTTTGGGAAGAGTTCTTGTCGGTTTCGGCTTTATTCCAAGTATCATTTGAGTTGCAACATAAAACAGGAAAACACTGAAAAAGACCTTTAAAAAACTGGTCGAAAGCATTGATGCCAGCCAGGCTCCTGAAAATGTTCCTGCAAGAATTCCCGGAGTAATCCTTAAAACGGTGGGCCATATTACGGCTTCTCTTTTGTGGTGGGCCAGCATGCTCGATATTGATGTGAAAATTATGCTTGTAAGTGACGTTCCAAGGGCCATATGGAGGATATAGGCTTCATTGAATCCAAATGAGGTAAACATTATAGTCAGAACCGGAACAATAATGAGTCCTCCTCCTATTCCCAAAAGTCCTGCAAGAATTCCTGCAACGCTTCCAAGTGCCATGTAAAGCAGAAAAGATGTCATGATTTAAATCCTTTATATTTTTAATGATTCTTTTATTTCTTTCATATGCTCCTCCATGAGCTGAGAAGCTTTTTGAGGATCTCTGTTCCTGATTGCTTCCACTAATTTTTTATGAAGGGAAATTGAACTCTCCATTCTTTCACGTGTAATGAGATTTTCCCCTCTGGTTTCAGATATAATGTCGGTAAACTTTTCAAAAAGACTTACAAGAACAGAATTAGAAGATGCTCTGGCAATCGTTTTGTGAAAAATTTCGTCATAGCCTGCAAAAACTGTTTTTGACTCAAGATTTTTTTCCTGTTCAATGATAATTTCTTCAAGTTTCAACAGCTGTTTTTCAGTAATTTTTTCAGCTGCAAGAGCTGCTGTTCCGGGTTCGATAATTTCTCTGAGCTCAATAATTTCCCTGAGTCTTTTGTTTTTTTTCCCCGAAGCTTCTTCCAGTGCTTTTGAAATTGTATCTGCTGCATTTTCTGATACAAATGTCCCTGACCCGGTTCTGGTGAAAACAACCTGTTTTTCTGCAAGGGTTTTTACTGCTTCCCGTATTGTATTTCTGGATACATTAAATTCCTGCGCAAGTTTTCTCTCGGCAGGAATTTTATCACCGGGCTTTAAAATCTGCCTTGAAATAAGCATTTCAATTTCTGATGCAATTTTTTCATATATTTTTTCTGTCATAAAAACCTCTTAATTGGCCCAACCAATATCAGCAAAACAGAATAGAATCAAGATAAATTTACAGTCTGTCCGGATTTTCAAATTATTATGATATAAGCGAAAGTTGAATAAGTTTGGATATGAACTGATTGTTCATGTGGAGGAAATCCGCTTCTGCAAAAAATGCCGGAAGCAAAAGCGGATTTAAATTCAGGCTGTCAATTTTCCGGGTTACGGAAGTCTTGAAAGTTTAAGGTAGTTTACAGCCATTGCGTATTCAAGAAGTTCATCTTCTGTTACATTGTTTCCGTTTATTGTAACAAGAAATCTGTTTACGACAACAACCTGAACTTCTCCGCTTTTATTCATTTCATCGTATTTGACAACAGCTTTCTGGTTTTTGATTTTTCTTAGTTTTCCACCGCCGGAAGAAAGAATCATGGGATTTGAAAGCATCATCATTACACCCTGCATAACCGGCGAGTCAGCAAGAATTGTAATGTTTACCCTGCTGTCTTCCTTTTCATAGGATTTTTCTGCTGAAAGACCTCCGCCGAAAAGCTCTCCTGCAGCTGCGTTTGATGTTGCAGAATTTGCTGTCCATCCCGGAAGAGCCTGCGGAAGAATAGTTTCAAGAGTTTCTCCCTTTTTCTGCTGAATAAGCTGTGTTGCATATCTGAGTGATGATACAGAGCTTGTGAAATCGCCGCTCTTGTAATATTCGAGACCTTCATTTATTGAGTCTGTAATTTCGTCTGCAAAACAAGGCATTGAATAAACAAGTAAAGCCAGTAAAATACACAACGGTTTTAAAGATTTTTTAAAAAAGCCCATTTTTTTCTCCTGAATTTTAATTGAAAAAGTAAAAAATTTTAAATTAGGTAAACTATATAAAAAACTAAAATCATTTTATATGCAAGTAAATATAGAGTTTTTGTTAATTTTTCAGCCAGCGGATTTATTGAGATAAAAAAAATAAAAAAGTAATTATTAAAAAATTCAATAAATTTTTAAAAACCAATAGAATTTACGTATTTGACATGTCAGTGTTACTTACCTTTAATTTCCCTGAATTTAAATATTCTTTTAAATAATTATCGGTTTTTTAAATAGTAATCGACCGGAAGCAATTATTTTTTGTTCCTTTCACGTGAAAAATTTAACTTGAGTATACTTTTGTATCTTGAGGAATCAATTTTTAATATGGCGCTGAAAAGTTCAGAAAAGAGAGTTTTGGTTCAGTTAATAAATTATTAAGGAGGAGATTGATTAATGCAGGGGAAAAACTTTTTTGCCTTAAAATGGGGAGTAATAGCTGTTGGTGCAGTAATCGGAATTGCTGCAGCACTTCTTCAGAAATTTGGAAATCCCGGAAATATGGGAATCTGTGTTGCATGTTTTGAAAGGGATATTTCAGGAGCTTTAGGTTTTCACAGGGCAGGTGTTGTCCAGTACATAAGGCCTGAGATTATCGGCTTTGTTCTTGGATCAATGGCAGCTGCATATATGTTTAAGGAATTTCGCCCGAGAGCAGGCTCGGCGCCCATAATCAGGTTTTTTCTGGGTGTATTTGCAATGATCGGCGCTCTTGTTTTTCTTGGATGTCCGTGGCGTGCGGCATTAAGACTTGCAGGCGGTGATTTTAATGCAGTTCTGGGGCTTTTAGGTCTTGCGGCAGGAATTTTTATAGGAACCCTTTTTCTTAAAAAAGGATACAATCTTGGAAGAACCCAGAAAATAAACAGCGGAGCAGGGTGGATTCTTCCTTTATTCATGCTTGGCCTTCTTGCTCTGATGCTTATTTATCCACAGGTTGAGGGAAGTGATAAAAGCGGAGTTCTTTTTTACAGTGTAAAAGGACCAGGAGCGATGCATGCTCCGTTGATTGTTTCACTTCTTGTGGGTCTTGGAATAGGTTTTCTTGCCCAAAGAAGTCGTTTCTGCACAATGGGGGCATTAAGAGATCTTATTTTGTTCAGACAGACCCATCTTTTCGGAGGACTTGCAAGTTTAATTGTTTTTGCGTTTCTTGCCAATCTGGCTTTAGGGCAGTTCAATCCGGGATTTGAAGGACAGCCTGTTGCACATACAATGCATTTCTGGAACTTTGCAGGAATGGCACTTGCAGGACTTGCATTTGCCCTTGCAGGGGGATGTCCGGGAAGACAGCTCTTTCTTTCAGGGGAAGGCGATACCGATGCGGCAGTATTTGTTATGGGAATGATAGTTGGAGCTGGTTTTGCACACAATTTCGGTCTTGCAAGTTCGCCAAAGGGAATCGGGCCCCATGGAATGGCTGCTGTGATTGTTGGTTTTGCAGTCTGTCTTTTTATAGGTTTTACAATGAGCAGAAAAAATGCATAGGAGGATAAAAAATGGCAGATAAAGTAGATGCAAGAGGACTTTCCTGTCCCCAGCCTGTAATCATGACCCTGAATGCAGTTAAAAAAGGTTTTGACAAAGAACTTGAAATAGTTGTCGATACACAGACTTCAATGGAAAACGTGTCAAGGGCTGTACAAAGTAAAGGTCTTAAAGTAAAAGAGGTTTTAGAGGACGGCGAAGTTTTTACAATTAAAGTTGAAAAGGAATAACTTTGATCAGGTTTTTCAAAAAGTTTATCAAAGCAAAAAAAAAATCCGCAGACCGCGGGATCATGGTTTTTGAAAACACAAGTGAAGTTATCCGTGCCGAAAATATTTTAAAGAAAACAGGGCGGTCAGTAAGTGTTATGGGGCCGCCCCCAGAAATAAGAACAGGTTGTGATCTTGTAATAGAATTTCCTCTGATTGAAGAACTCGAGCTTACGCGAGAGCTTTCCGTAAATAATATCTTTCCCATAAAAACCGTTCCTGTTGGTTCAGGGCTTTTAGAACCTGTAAGCCTTTTTCATACAAAGGATTTCGGTGAATTTCTCATGGTTCGTGCGGCAAATATGAAGATTACAATTTCAAAAAAAGACAGGAAAATTGTAAATATTTCCGGCGGCGGATGTCCTGATGTTCCGTATCTTGCTGAAAAAATGACAGGAAAAACACTTGAAGAAGCACCAAATCCAAGAGATATAGGTCACACACTCTGCGGCTATGCACTTCAGCTTGCCTATGAGGAGATTTTGAAAAAATGATTGGTATAGTTGGAACAGTCCCGGATGATAATTTCCCTCTGATTCATGGAAAAATTAAAATTTCAGAAAATGAAATAAAAATAAAAAATGAATCTGTTTCTATAAACAGATGTACTCCTGCACTTATGGCAGCAGCTGTAAATGTTTCAAAAACTGTAAAATGCCCTGAAATTTACGGTTTTTTAGTTGGCGATACAGGAAAAGGTTATGGAAGCAGAAAACTTTATGAGTTTCTGACAAAAAATCTTTCTTCCTTTGATCTTGATGTTTTGACCTTTCACTATCTTCAGCCGGATGTTGACTGGCACAACAAGGTTCTTTTTGCAGTGGAAGATATGAAAAAAAGGCCTGTTCTCATTGCAGATGCAGGCTTTATGTATGCAGCCAAAATGAGCGGGCAGGCTCTTTCCTATGATTTTTTTACTCCCGATGCAGGAGAACTTGCATTTCTTGCAGATGAGCTTGCACCCCATCCCTTTTATACAAGGGGATTTATCCTTTCAACTGATGAAGATTTGCCATCACTTGTAAAAAGAGCATACAAGCATGAAAATGCTGCAAGAAATTTAATAGTTAAAGGTAAAACAGATTATATAGTAAAAAACGGAGAAATCCTTAAAACCGTTAATTCACCTTCCTTTGATGCAATGGAGGCAATAGGAGGAACAGGAGATACAATTACAGGGGTTTTAACATCTCTTGTCGGTGCTGGTTTTGACTTTGTAAAGGCAGGTGAAATTTCATGCATCTGCAACAGGATAATTGCAGAGCTTACCTTCCCAACTCCTGCAACCCAGGTAGCTGAACTTATTGAAAAAATTCCTGATGCTCTGGTAAGGATTTTGGACGGTAAATTTTAAAAATTTAATTTCGTTTAATCCTGTAGTCAGGTTTTCTTTTATTCTGTGCAACAGCAATAACGCTGCTAATCAGCCGCGCGGCTTTTTGCGTCGGCTGAATTAGCCTTGTTCTGTGATTATTGTTAAAGTCGTTTCTGAGCGTTTTCATTTCACGCTCAGAACTTTAAAAGCCTTATTTCCATCCAAAAATATTTCTGAGAATTGATAACAATAGGTTGTAACCTGTTGTTCCAATAGCATATATTTGATAGATATTCGACTTAGAATTCTTGAATGCTCTTGCGTGTGTTTTCACCCGCTCTTTGAAGGCTTATAAGCTCAACTTCAGATGAGTCAGTTTCTATTTAAGATGAAAACAAATCACCTCCACTATCTTCATAATATTGATACTTCTCTTAAATTATGCAAAGAGTTATGTAGCAAGAATTCTGAAGGACTACCATTTTTGATTTCTAAATCGGTTGACTGGTATTTCTTTTTGATTCGTTTTGTTGATGTGCATAGGAAGCAAGCTTTTTTTGCCCGTGTGATTGCTACATAGTGCAAATTAACATCCTGCTCTAATGAATGGAATTGTGGATTATTGAAATCATTCCCTGGTCCTGGACCTTTACCGGGAAAGGCCCATTCATACAAGTCAAGATGAAAAACGATTTCAAATTCAAGCCCTTTTGATTTATGGATAGTCATGATTTGAACTTCATCGTCTTTGGCAGGAGTAAAGTAATGTGACAAGTCATCATTTAAACTATTTCTTAACATATACTTGGCTTTTTCTGATTCTGAATTTGGCAATAAAATCATAGCAATTGAATTAAACATATCAAAAAGAGAGTTTTGTTCTATTGATCTGATATTGCGTATGACATTTCCTGCTAACCTTGCTTGTTTAGATGTTAATGATCTGGGAGAGTCTTCAATGATCTCTTGAGCTGTTATTGATTGGTCAAAATAGTATTTTAGTAGTTGACAAAAAAGACGAGACCATAAATCAAAATTTTCTTCCAACGGATGGTTCTCAAATATTCTATGTTTTGTTGATAAGGACATATTAACAACATTTGCACTGACGGGGCCTCTCACAAGGATTCCTACATCGCTTGATTTTTTTACATCATAACCGTAAGCGCTCAATAAACCCCATCTACAAAAGCCTAAAAAGACCATTTATAATACAGGCCATGAAAAATAAAACCATGGAGGCTTGTAAAAATGGAATCAAAATCAAAACGCTCAAATCCCGAGCTTAAAAGTTTCTGGAAAACCCATATATCAAAGTGGGAAGTATCCGGTCTGACCCAGGCAGAGTACTGCAGAATAAGCAATCTTAAAAAAACCAGATTTACCTACTGGAAGATAAAACTGCAAAAAGAAAATTTTCCGCTTTCAGTTGTAGAAATCAGTCAGGCTTCAATAAATCAGGTTTTTGGAATAAATAAAAATTCATCC
>JBFWJK010000108.1:0-11804 GCA_050253255.1 Desulfobacteraceae bacterium
TGTAAACAGCCTTTCAAAATTTATCGAAGATGTAAAAAGCGGAGAGACAGATGAACTTTCAATAAAAAAAGCAGAAGAGGCTGTAAAAAATCCTGACCTGGAATATCTGAAAAATGAAATTCCACAGGCTGTTGATCAGTCGATGGGCGGAATAGAAAAAATAACAAACATTCTTCTTTCTGTAAGGAGCATGTCCAGACAGATAATCAACGAAACCGTATCCTCGGATATAAACAGGATAGTTGAAAATGCAGTAATAATAACAAAAAGCATATGGAAAAACTTTGCGGAGCTTGAAACAGAACTTAATGACAATCTCCCTCCGGTTCAGTGTCAGCCCGGAGCAATCAGCCAGGTAATAGTAAATCTTATAGTAAACGCTGCACATGCTGTAGAGGAAAGAACAGAAGTAAAAAATCATCTTATAAAAGTTGAAACCGGACTTGAAAACAATATGGTTGTCATAAGGGTAAGTGATACAGGAAAAGGAATCCCTGAACAATTTATCCCAAGAATTTTCAATCCTTTTTTCACCACCAAAAAAATTGAAAAAGGAACAGGCCAGGGTCTTGCAATTTCAAAAACAATTATTGAAAGACACAAGGGAAACATTTATGTTTCTTCAAAACCGGACTCAGGAACAGTTTTTACAGTCACCCTCCCTGTCACACCAGAAGAACTTAAAACAGAGCATAAAAAAGAACAAAAAAAGCCCATACTCGAATCAAAGCCTGATGAAAAACCCTTAATTCTTTTTGTTGATGAAGACAGAGATATGCTCAAAAGTCTTCAGCGAATGCTCAAATCAAATGAAAACGAATGGGAAACCCATTTTTCCGATTCTGCAGAAAAAGCACTTTCTTTTATGGAAAAAACTCCTGTCGACATAATTGTGACCGAATACAATATGAAGGAAACAGGCGGTCATGAACTTTTAAAGGAAGTTAAGAAAAAATTTCCACAGACTGACAGAGTTCTTCTTTCAGGTGAAACTGATGAGGAAAAAATAATGAAGACCGTCTCGATTGCCCATCAGTTTATATACAAGCCTGTAAGTGCTTCAAAGCTAAGATCGATGATAAAACGAACCATTGCAATGAGAAGCATTCTCAAAGACAGAAATCTGAGAAGAACCGTATCAAAGCTTGATTCTCTTCCAAGCCTTCCTTCCATATACAACGAAATTGTAAAAGAGCTCAACTCTCCGGTATCATCAACAAAAAAAGTGGGAGAAATAATTTCAAGGGACCCGTCAATGACGTCCAAAATACTCCAGCTCATTAATTCCGGTTTTTTTTATCTCCCATCAAAAATCTCAAAACCTGACGAAGCAGTTGTCCTTCTGGGAATGGATATTGTAAAGTCTCTTGTGCTCAACCTTGAAATTTTTTCAAAGCTGAAACTCCAGAAACACTTCCTTGACTTTCAGAAGAAACTTCATCTGCACTCAATGGCCGCAGCAAAAACTGCAAAGGAAATTGCGGTTATGGAAGGCCTTTCTGATTTTCAGGCTGACCAGGCCTTTATGGCCGGACTTATTCATGACTGCGGAAAGCTTGTTCTTGCTTCAAATTTCCCGGAGGAATACAAACAGGTTCTTGACAAAATATTGAATAACAATTCTGATTTTATTACAGAAGAAACTGAAATCTTCAGATCCTCCCATGAAATAATCGGAGCATTTTTAATGGGGGTATGGGGCCTTCCGCTTGAAATAATAGAAGCAATTTTATATCACCACAACCCTTCAAAATCATCAGACACTGAATTTGGGGTAACCGCTGCAGTTCATGCAGCAAACATTATTGAATGCGAAAAAGCGGGAACACTGCATATTCCTTATGAAGAAGCCTTTGACAATAAGTTTTTCGAAAGAATAAAAGTATATAAGAGGCCAGAAATCTGGAGAGAAAAATTTTTGAAATGAACTTCCCGGAAAAATCCGGGAAGAACAAAATCAGCTTACCCTGGGAAAGCTCTCCATATTTTCCTTCATTATCCTTCCAAGCCAGTTTATTGTCTGACCGAGATTTTTCATGTTGAAAAGACCTTCTTCATCTTTTTCAACATCACCTTTTTCATGACCAACTCCGATGTTCCAGTAGGTTGAACCGGGAACAATCATCTGACACATGAGAAACATATGGTTTATCGTGTCAAAAACATGAGTTGCGCCCCCTCTTCTCACGGCGGCAACAGCTGCGCCGATTTTGCCGGCAAGAAGTCTTCCGTTGGCAAGAGAAACATAGCCTGTTCTGTCAAGAAGCCCTTTTATCTCCGAAGCCGTACCTGCAAAATATGTTGGTGATCCCGCAATAACAGCATCTGCCCTGATAATTTTCTGAAAAACATCATTAAAAATATCATCATTGAAAACGCATTTCATGTCTTTGTTTTCCCAGCATTTTCTGCAGGCATTGCACCCCCTTATCCTTTTTCCTCCAACCTGAACAAGCTCCGTTTCCCAGCCTGATTCTTTCAGAGTATTGAGCACATTATCCAAAAGAATACTGGTATTTCCATTTTTTCTCGGACTGCCGTTTAAAGCCACTGCATACATAATTTTCTCCTTATTTTTTAAAGAGCCCTGAAAAGGATCTGTCTGCTGGTTTCAAGATCCAGATCTCCAGTTTCGGAAAGAGAGGTTCTTCCCATTTTTTCAAGGGCTTTTACTATGTCATCAATTTTATCAGGCCCTACATTGTAATCTGAAAGTCTTGTCTTTATTCCAAGGCTTTCAAAAAACTCTCTTGTCTTTTCTATTGCCTCATCAATTTTTTCATCATCGCTTCCGTCTGTGATATTAAAAACCCTTTCAGCATACTGAAGGAGTTTTTCTTTTTTCTTATCCTTCCTGACTTCCCAGACTGCAGGCTGAAGAACTGCAAGTGTTTTTCCGTGATCGATTCCAAACATCGCCGTAAGTTCATGCCCTATCATGTGTGTTGTCCAGTCCTGGGGAACTCCTGCTCCGATAAGTCCGTTAAGAGCCATTGTTGCACACCACATGAGATTTGCCCTTGCATCGTAGTTTTCAGGCTCTTCCACTGTGGTTTTTCCAACTTCAATAAGTGTCTGTAAAATCCCTTCTGCCGTTCTGTCCTGAAATCTTCCCTCAGCAGGATAGGTTACATACTGTTCAACAGTATGAATAAAGGCATCAACAACTCCGTTTGCCACCTGATTTTTCGGAAGAGAAAATGTCAGTTCAGGGTCAAGAAAAGAAAATTTTGGAAATGCAAGAGGACTGAAAACCGGGAATTTTCCCTTTTCATAGCTTATCACAGCTCCTGAGTTCATTTCAGAGCCTGTAGCTGGAAGAGTAACAACTGTCCCCATGGGAAGAGCTTTTTTAGCGCCAACAGGTGCAAATCCGTAAGAAAGAAGCTCTGTCGGTTCCCCCTCATATTCTGCTGCAAGCGCTACAAACTTTGTACCGTCCATGACTGAACCGCCGCCCACTGCAAGAAGAAAATCGATATTTTCTTTTTTTACAATATCAACCGCTTTCATAAGAGTTTCATATCTTGGATTTGGCTCGATACCGCCGAATTCACAAAATTTTCTGTTTTTAAGCCCTTTAACCACTTTTTCAAAAGTGCCGAATTTTTTTACACTTCCTCCTCCGTAAAGGATCAGTACTTTTGCATTTCCCGGAATGTGCTGATCAAGTTCATCAAGCCTGTCTTTCCCGAAAATTATGTGAACCGGATTAAAAAAATTGAATTTTTTCATTTACTTCTCCTTTAAATAAATTGTAAGGGATTCAGAATCTGACTGCCGGCTGACTTTTCCAGCTGAAACTTTAATTTTCCGCATTTTTTCAATGTTTTTTTCTGCACTTTCAGAATAAGATAAAACGGCATCGGCTTATGTAAAGAGCTCTTGAAATCAGACCCGGAGTTTCATATTTAAAGAAACGATTTATCTTATATAAAATGTAAGTATCTTAACCCCATGCTCAGGCATGGATAAAAAATTAATTATCGGATATAAAATGAATATAAAAAAAGCAGATAAAACAGACTATAACGAAATAACAGCTGTATGGGAAGATTCTGTCAGAGCGACTCATGATTTTCTCAGTGAAACCGATATAAATGAAATCAAAGCCGATTTTAAGGAAAAATACCTCCCCATGACAGATCTTTATATTTACAAAAGCTTTTTCAATGAAATTGTAGGATTCACTGGGGTATCAGGAGATAAGGTTGAAATGCTGTTTATAGCATCATGGGCAAGAGGCGGAGGAATAGGGAAAAAGCTTCTCAATTTCGCTGTATCTGAACTGGGAGCATCAAAGGTAGATGTCAACGAGCAAAACATTTCGGCTGCAGGCTTTTACAGACACGCAGGATTTGAAATAACCGGCAGATCTCCTGTTGACAACGAAGGAAGACCTTTTCCTCTTGTTCACATGGAGCTGAAAAAATAACTTCTGTACAAGCAGTCAATAACAGCCTTTTAAGAGAAGTTTCCCATGGCGCTTAAAACACTGTTTATTCAGATTTTACCAATCAAAACAGGCTTATAAAAAATCATATCACTTTTTAAAAAATCATTTCCCAGCCGTTCAAACTTTTAAAGTTTGACATTTTTCTCAACTGGTCTCTAACCTCAGTCAAATGAGATATGATAAAGGAGGGTCAGAAAATGTTTGAGATTTCACCTGAATACATGGAGCTTGGACTCAAGCTTTTACTTGCAACATTTTTAAGCGGTCTTGTCGGGCTTGAGCGTGAGTTTCACGGACGGGCTGCAGGACTTAGAACACATATCATGGTATGTCTCGGCTCCACAATAATAATGGCAAGCTCACAGACAGTTCAAAGCCTTTATGTGCCCCAGGGAGTCGACTCGGTTTTCAGAATAGACCCATGGCGTATTGCAGCAGGAATTGTAACAGGCATAGGTTTTATCGGAGGCGGAACAATACTGAAATCAAACGACCTGATAAGAGGGCTTACAACAGCAACCTGCGTCTGGTTTATTGCAGCAATCGGAATTATTGTCGGACTGGGGCTTTATATACCTGCGGTCATGGGAACATTGATCGGGCTTTCAGTCCTTATAGGGCTTGATCCTGTGGGAAGAATGATACCTTCTGTAAAATACAGCAAAATATCCATTGTTTCAAACTTTGAATCGGCCGATCTGATTGAGGAAAAATGCCTTGCAATTTTAAAAAAATATCCGATCATCATCCAGAACACATCAATATCAGCAGACATAAAAGAAAACAGAAGAACTCTTGAACTTTACATAAGAAGCAGAAAAATGAAGGATAAACATGAAATTATCAAAGAAATCCTTAAAGTCAGGAATGTTCAGTCTGTTGTATGGTAGAAGTGAGTATTGTCAGAGTTTGCCGCTTCCTGCAGCAAACCTGATAAATACCCATTTAATCAGTTTTTATTCATTATAAGAGAGCCAGCCGGACAGATCATCTGTTATACCTGTATTCAGGGAAAAGCCTTAAAAGATCTTCTTTTTCAGCCCTGGCAATTCCTTTTTCAGTAATAATTCCCGTAACAAGCCTTGCAGGTGTGACATCAAAGGCATAGTTTGCAGCATGTGCATGTTTCGGGGTTATTAGGAATTTTTCCACTCCGTTTGATCCAAGCCCTTCTATATATTTGATTTCTTCCTCGTCTCTGAGTTCAATCGGGATATTTCTTACTCCATCTTCAAGTTCCCAGTCTATTGTGGAGCCTGGAAGTGCTGCATAAAAAGGTATTCTGTTGTCTCTTGCCGCAAGAGCCTTCAAATATGTGCCTATCTTGTTTGCAACATCTCCGTTCACTGTGGTGCGGTCACTTCCCACAATTACAATATCAACAAGATCATGCTGCATAAGATGGCCTCCGGTATTGTCCGCAATAACTGTATGAGGAACTCCGGCCTGCTCTAGCTCCCAGGATGTAAGCCTTGCCCCCTGGTTCAAGGGTCTTGTTTCATCAACCCAGACATGGACAGGAATTCCCTTTTCATGGGCATGGTAAATCGGGGAAGTGGCTGTTCCGTATTCAACACAGGCAAGCCATCCTGCATTGCAGTGTGTCAGAATATTTACCACATTATTTTTATATGAATAGATATCCTCGATAAGCGAAACTCCGAATTCTCCTATTTTACGGCAGTTGTAGATTTCTGCCGCCTCAACTTCCTCAGCTGTTCTTTTAGCTGTCTCAATTCTTTTTTCTGGTGAATCCTGTTTCAAAACAGCCGCTCTTACTTTTTTTGTGGCATAGAAAAGATTCATCGCAGTGGGCCTGGAACTGTTTATCTTTTTTTCAATTTCAAGTACTGAATCATCATCAGTTCCTTCATTTTCAAGGGCTTTGTAAAATCCCCAGGCTGCAGTTACACCAATAAGAGGAGCTCCTCTTACAACCATATTTTTTATTGCATAAACTGTGTCATCGGAATTTTTTATGTCAAAAACCTCAAAAATATGGGGAAGCTTTCTCTGATCTATTACCTGAACAAGATCATTTTCAGGCACATACCATATCGGTCTTTTTATTTTCATGATTTTCCTCTTTTTCATTACTGGAATAATTCAGGACGCCATTAAAAATATTTTTCAATTTCACACTTTATAACACTTCTTTTCAGGGTGAACAAAAAGAAAGATTGCCTCAAATAAAAAGAAAACATTTCGTCCAGAAGCAATGTGATTCTGTTTTATTAAAAACTTTTGAAGTTTTTTACTGGTATTTTTCAATAATTCTGTCAATAGTTCCCTCTTTTTTCATATCTGACAGTATTGTGCTGAATTTTTCCAGAAGAACTCCGCTTTCGCGGTGAACTTTTGAAAACCCGATATAAAGAGGATCCTGTGATACAACATAAAACACCTCAACAGGTTTCAGGCCGAGCTTTTTGTTAAGATATAAAGTCACAGCTTCATTTCCTATGACAAAGTCTGTTCTTTCTGCATCAAGTTTTTTCAGAAGAAGCTCCTGGGAAAAGGAAAAATCCTTCATAAGTCCGGGATAATTATCAAACTCGTCTCCATAGGAATACCCGCTCTGCACTCCTATTGACTTACCCTTCAAGTCACCAAGGGATTTAATTTCAATAAACTTCTCTCTGTGCCCGAGAATAACATTTTTTTCATAGCTCAAGGCTGTATCCGGATACAGAATATATTCCCTGCGATCAGGTGTATTCATAAGAGATATTATTGCCTGAGCGCTTCCATCCCTGACCATCTGAAGACATCTCTTCCATGGAAATTCCATGAAAACCGGAGTTACTCCCGCTCTTCTGGAAGCTTCAGCAACAATCTCAATATCATGTCCGGTCCATTTTCTGTTTTCCCTGAATTCATAGGGAGGATACTGTTCAAGAACAACGGTAATGCTGCCGGCAAATGCAGATGCCGAAAAAATCATACAAAAAAAGCAGATAAATACCAATCTGTTCATAAAAACTCCTCTGAAATCGATTAAAAAAACTTCAGGACAAATTTTTTAAATCAGAACCCGGCGGGGATGTTTACAGCTCAGAAAGTCCTCTTTATTGATAAATTTATTAATATATGGCAGTGTTAAAGAAGTATTATCACTCTCTGAGTTTAAAAAAATAATAACACATCTTTATTATCCATAACAAAAAGAAAAGCCCTTATAATGAAAAGAAAACATTTAATTTCTAAAATGATTGAAAAAAAGGATTCAGGATTTGACATAATAATTGCCGGAGGCGGTGCAACAGGACTCGGGGCAGGACTTGACGCAGCTTCAAGGGGATACAGCGTTCTTCTTGTGGAATCCCTTGATTTTACATCAGGGACATCTTCAAGAAGCACCAAACTGATCCACGGCGGAGTAAGATATCTTCAGCAGGGTAATATAGCACTTGTCATGGAGTCTCTTCATGAAAGGGGAATTCTGTCAAGAAACGCACCTCATCTGATCAGACATCAATCCTTTATTGTTCCCCAGTATGAATGGTGGGAAGGTCCTTTTTACGGAACAGGAATGAAGCTTTACGATATTCTTGCGGGAAAACTGGGACTTAAAAAATCAAAATATCTTTCACTTGAAAAAACACTTAAGCAGCTCCCATCGATAAACCAGAAAGGGCTTAAGGGCGGAATTTTATATTATGACTGCCAGTTTGACGATGCAAGAACAGGAATTGCACTTGCAAGAACAATGGCCGAACAAGGCGGAATCCCGCTGAATTATGTAAAATGCACAGGCTTTTTAAAAGAAAATGACATGATATGCGGAATAACGGCAAAGGACCAGATTTCGGGTGATGAGTATGAAATAAAGGGAAAGGCTGTGATAAATGCAGCAGGCCCGTTTATTGACGAATTGAGATCCATGGATTCAGGAAAAACATCAAGGCTCATTGCCCCAAGCCAGGGCACCCACCTTGTTCTAGACTCCTCCTTTCTTCCCGGAGATGCAGCCATCATGGTTCCCCATACAGATGACGGAAGAGTACTTTTTGCAGTACCATGGCATGACAAAATAATAATAGGAACAACAGATACAGAAATTGAAAAATCTGTTGCAGAACCTGTTCCTTTAAAAGATGAAATAGATTTCCTTCTGGATCATGCCGGAAAATATCTTTCAAAAAAACCAAAACTTTCAGATGTAAAAAGCATATTTTCAGGTATAAGGCCTCTCATAAAAGGAGAAACAGAAACAAAGACATCCAATATTTCAAGGGATCACCATCTTGAAATTTCACAGTCAGGACTGATAACAATAAGCGGCGGCAAGTGGACAACATACAGAAAAATGGCTGAAGATACAATTGATACAGCAGCGAAGTTTGCTGGACTTAAAAGGAAAAAATGCATAACAGAAACACTCAGATTAAAAGGCTATGCACTTTCAGGCCCGGAAGAGAGCCTTTATCTTTCACAGTTTGGCAAAGATCTTGAAGAAATCAAAAAACTTGAAAAAACAGACAAAAAACTCTCCCTTAAACTTTCATCGGTATTTCCCTATACCTACGGTGAAATTTTATGGTCAATAAAAAATGAGGCTCCACAAAAACTTGAAGACATTTTAGCAAGAAGAACAAGAGCTCTTTTTCTTGATGCAGCCGAAACAATAAAAATTGCTCAAAAAACAGCTGAATTTATGGCTGAGCATATGGATTTGGATGATGACTGGGTTGAAAAGGAAGTAAAAGAATTTACAAAAACTGCCAAAAACTATCTTCCATGAAAATAAAAAACAGCCTCATATTTTTCACTGATATGAGGCTGTTTTTAACTCTATCTGAAGAATTTTCTGCGGTTTATTTTTTTTCCGCAACCACCCTTTCAATTTCCTCAAAAAGTTTTTTCATTGTGTAAGGTTTGGTTACAACACCTTTAAATCCGTACTGCCTGTAGTTTGACATTACCTCATCTCCGGAATATCCGCTTGAAACAAGAGCCTTTACTTCAGGGTCTATCGTCAGGATATCCTTTAAAACTTCAATCCCTCCTTTTTCTCCGGGAATTGTCAGATCCATTACAACAAGATCAAAAGGATTGTTTTTATCCATTTCTTCCCTGTATTTTCTAAAAGCCTCTTCTCCGTTTCTTGCAGTTTCAACCCTGTAGCCGTTAAGCTCAAGCATTTCCTTTGCAATATTTAAAATCACTTCCTCGTCATCCATTATAAGAATTTTTACTTTTCCTGAAGTCTGTCTTTCTTTTTCTGCTTCGGTTTTATTCTTTTTTATCCCTGAGCCCGAAGCAGGAAGATAAATTATAAATTCAGTCCCTTTCCCCTCTTCAGAGGAAACACTTATTGATCCTTGATGGTTTTTAATTATCGAATAGACTGCAGCAAGGCCAAGTCCGCTTCCTTTTTCCTTTGTGGTGAAATACGGATTGAAAATTTTCCCAAGATTCTGTTTTTCAATTCCGCATCCTTCATCTGCTACGCATATCCTGACATATTTTCCTTCAGAAAGACCTGTAATCTCATTTTCATCTATAAAAATGTTTTCCATGGAAATAAAAATTCTGCCGCCTTCAGGCATTGCCTGGACAGAG
Organism: Desulfobacteraceae bacterium; assembly: GCA_050253255.1. Taxonomy (GTDB): domain Bacteria; phylum Desulfobacterota; class Desulfobacteria; order Desulfobacterales; family JACKCP01; genus JACKCP01. Next base: position 10,022 of record JBFWJK010000108.1, read on the forward strand.
TTAATCACAAGATTTGAAAAAACCTGCTGAATCTGCCCTTTGTCCGCCTTAATGGCATCTGTATCTTCATTGATGTTAAATACAGGAACAACTTTACTCCCTGAAAGATCAAAGTTGACCACATCTCTTACAAGCTCCTTAAAATCTATAAGCTCTCTTACAGGGGTGCCGCCCCTAGAAAAGGTAAGAAGCCTGTTTGAAAGCATGGAGGCCCTGTCCATTGATTTTTCTGCGGCCTCAATGAATTTCCGTGCGGAATGGTCCTTGTCAAGAAGCTTCTTTGCAAGAGAAATATTTCCGTAAAGCCCCATAAGGATATTGTTGAAATCATGGGCAATTCCTCCGGCAAGAATTCCAACGCTTTTTAACTTTTCAATATTAATTATTTCCTGTTCGGCTTTCTTCTTTTCTGTAATATCGCTTATTATCCCTTCTATAGCAGTAAGATTGCCGGACTCATCCCTGATGGAAATATTTTTCTGAAAAAGCCATCTTTCATTTCCTGATGCGTCTATTATCTTATACTCATATGAAGGAGCTATTTTCCCGTTTATCAGCCGTTCCCATTCTTTATCAAAATATTCCCTGAATTCAGGATGAATAATTTTTTCAATTATTAAAGGATTTTCATAGAAATATTTCGGGGAGTAGCCGAAAATCTTTTCAGATGAAGGACTCATGTATCTGTATTTTCCATCGGGAATGGACATCTTGTAAATTGCGTCGTTGACATTTTCTGTAATTTTGAGAAATCTTATTTTCGACTCTTCAAGCTCTTTTCTTATTTTAAGCTCTTCTGTGATGTCTGAAAAAACAAGCACAAGCCCTGAAATATTTTTTTCAAAATCCCTTATAGGAGATATTGTATAGGAAATTTTATATTTTTTTGATGTTTTGGAGACAAGAACAATATCTTCCTTGTTTCTTACTGTTTTACCCTTTAAAAGTACCTCTTTTGTAAAATCTTCTATTTTTTCATTTTTTTCATTATAAATTTTAAAAATTTCTTCAATCTTAAGATCCCTTGCATTGAAAATTGAATATCCTGTAAGCTTTTCAGCCTGACTGTTCATATTTTCAATACAACCGGAAATATCGCAGGAAATAACCCCTTCTCCTATAGACCGTATTGTTACAAAAAGCCTTTCCTTCTGATCTTTAAGGCTTTTTTCAGCAGCTTTTTTGGATTCAAGAATTTTATTGGCATTTTCTGCCATTTCCTCAATCTCCTTGAAACGGATCAGGCCGGTTTTCATGAGCTGATCCGACTCAGCTGCTGTTTTGAACATTGAAGAAAAAAGATTAAAATCATTTTCTATTTTCCTGTTTGTCCTTCTGAACCAGAAAACAAAAACTATGACTATCAGCATCGAAAAACCAACAGAATAATAGAACCTTGATTTGAGTTCAGAAAAGAGCATTTTTTTTATTCTTTCAATCTCTTTTTCCGCATTATCAAGATAAAAACCGTTTCCTACTATCCAGTTGAACTCTGGCTCCTGATAAACAAAAGAAATTTTTTCCTTGGGTATTGCCGGAGCATCCAGCTTTTCAATTCTGTATTCTATATACCCTCCGCCTGGATTTTTTACTGCTTCCACCTGTTTTTTAAAAGTCTCTTTAATACTTTGACTGTCTGAAAAATTGTCCCATACTTTTACAGGCTTTCTTAAAAATTTACCGTTTGAAACAAGAGCGTCGCCGTTTACTTTGTTGATAAAAATGTAGCCGTCATTACCAAACCTGATTCTTCTTATCATTGATAAAAGATGTGTTTTTATTT
>JBFWJK010000109.1:0-11744 GCA_050253255.1 Desulfobacteraceae bacterium
TGGGCAGACATTTTTTCCATCAGAAATTGCTATAAAGGAGGCTTCTTCACCCTGAAGGAATTCTTCAATTAGAATTTTGCTTCCGGCATCCCCGTATTTTTTTTCATTCAGAATCTGATCAATCGCATCAAAGGCCTCGTTTTCACTGTGACATATTATTACGCCTTTTCCGGCTGCAAGACCGTCTGCTTTGGCAACAAGAGGAATGCCGATTTCTTTGACAAAAGCTCTGGCATCGTCTGGATTTGTGAATGTTTTTCCTTTTGCAGTGGGGATGTTGTATTTCTCCATTATGTATTTTGCATAGGATTTGGAAGTTTCAAGCATTGCCGCTTTTGCGGAAGGACCGAATATTTTAAGTCCTTTTTCAGTGAAAAGATCAGTGATGCCAAGGGAAAGAGGAACTTCGGGGCCTACAATTGTCAAGTCTATGCTTTCATTTTCAGCAAAGGAAAGAAGTCCTTCCAGGTCATCAGCTTCAATCGGAACTCTTACGGCTTCTTTAATACCCGGATTGCCAGGTGCACAGAATACTGTATTTACAAGACTGCTTTGTGCAATTTTCCATGCAATGGCATGCTCGCGGCCGCCGCTTCCAATTATAAGAACCTTCATAATCTGCTCCTGTATATTAAAAAATTATTTTTCGAGGGAAAATTTTATCAGTTTGTCAATGAGCCGGGTAAAAGAAATTCCCGCTGTCCTTGCAGCAAGAGGAAGAAGACTGTTTTTAGTCATTCCCGGTATTGTGTTTGTCTCAAGAACGTAAAAATTACCGTCTTTTAAAATCAGATCAGTCCTGCTGCATCCCCTGCATCCAAGAATCTTATGAATTTTAAGACATAGATTCTGAACTTTACCGGCTGTTTCTTCATCGATTTCGGCAGGGCATATTTCGTCTGTTTCACCGGCTGTATATTTTGCTTCATAGTCAAAAAATCTGTGGCCTTCCTTTGGTCTTATTTCTATTACCGGAAGAGCTTCAGGCTCATCATTGCCAAGGATTCCGCATGTAAGTTCAGTACCGGAAATATATTCCTCTGCCATTACAATTTCTGATTCCTCAAGGGCTTTCAGTGCGCCGGTTCGAAGCTCTTCTCTGTTTTCAACAATAGAAAGTGCTATGCTTGAACCGCCCACAGCAGGCTTAACTACAGCAGGAAAGCCTATTTTTTCAACTATTTCATTTTCTGTTTCCGTTGTGTATTTTTTGAAAACAAGATGATTTGCAACCGGGATTGAGTTTATTCTGTAGAAGTCCTTGCATTTTTCCTTATTCATTGCCAGTGCACTTGAAAGAACACCTGAAGACTGGTAAGGGATTTTCAGGAGGTCCAGAAAGCCCTGAATTCTGCCGTCTTCACCGTTTTCACCGTGAAGAAGTATAAAAGCGCAGTCTGTTTGAGATGCATTTTTGAAAATTTTTTCAAGGTCAGATTTTGCATCATAACATTTTACATCATAAATGTTTTTGTCTATTGCTTCAAAAACCGCATTTTTTCCGGCAATTGAAACTTCCCTTTCAGAAGATGTTCCTCCGTAAATCAATGCTACTTTGGTTTTAGTCATTTTTTTTACCATTATTGTTTTGTATTAAAGGTTCGGATTTACTTTTTTTCTGGGAAGCCTGAATATCAAAAATATCGTCGTCCTGATTTTCAGCTGTTCTTAAACCAAGCAGTTCTTTTTTCAAGTCTTCATATTCTTCTCTTGATATCATTTTATTTTCATAGAGCCTGCTAAGTTCTCCGAGATTTTCTATTCTGGATTTAACCGGATTTTCAAGCTGCACATAATGTTTTCCAGGGTTGTCTGCGGCATTGCTTCCGTCAGATAATTTTCCGCTGCCCATTTTAAAAGATGCGGCGCCGCCAAGGAGTCTTATTTCGATGTCTTTTCCGGCAAATTCCGGTAGCAGAAGAATTTCTCTTAAGGTTTTCTGTTCCTTTTTAAGCTTTCTTATAAAATAGAATCCGCTTGCAATTATAATCGCGGCTCCTCCAAGGAAAATCCAGGTAAGGTAGTTTACCACTCCACGGAAAAAAAGAACGAGAAGTCCAAGAGCGGCAAGCAGGATGAGATGTGCTAAAAGTATGGAGTAAGCAATGAAAATACTTTTTACAACACCTTCGTTTTTTTCGGCCTGAAGACCGGGCTTATTTTTTTTAAATGGCATTTTCAATTATCTGCTTTTATTCATCAGGTTTGATACTTTGGGAAAGTATTTTTCATTTATTTCATTTCCCATCGAAAAATTATTCATCATGTTATATTTTTTTATAAGTAGATTAAGTTTTGTCTGGGTTCTGATTATTTCCTTTTCCTGTGTCAGACCTTTCAAAAGGTCTTCAGTTCTTGTTATCTCTTTTTTCAGTTCTATTTCCGGTGGGAGGCAATCAGCATTTTTAAGAATTTTATAGGCCATTCTGAGCTCGGGGCTGATATTTTCGTCATCGTTTTTGATAGGTTTGCCTTTACCTTCAAAATTATCGAAAAATCCTTTTTTCTGAGCCTCGACTATTCTCTGTTCGGCAATTATCTGAAATGATCTTATCATTATTCCTGCTTTATAATTTAATGTAACTGTCAATTCTTTACTGATAGCATAATCTGAAAAAAAATTGAATTAAACTTAAAAATAAAATGATTATGCTTGTCAAAGCGGATCGTTTGGAAAAGTTTAATCCATAATTATAGAAAGTCCCGTTTATTTGCTAAAAAATGTATAGAACCTTCAAAATTAGTAATATTTCATGGGTCTCAGTTAAAAAGAACTGTTGCTGCAGCCTTGGGTGAACTTTTCACCCGGTCCGGCACATATTAAAAAAGCCCTCCGTTTATTAACAGAGGGCTTGATTTTTTTGTGTGGTGGCGATGCAGGGATTTGAACCCCGGACACTACGGATATGAGCCGTATGCTCTGACCTGCTGAGCTACATCGCCGTTGAAAACACAAGCTAATTAACTTTTTATTTTAAAAAGGTCAAGGACTTTTTTAAATATTAATTAGAACTTTGTTCTGAGCTTATAACCTCAACAGAAACTTCTGCAATGTTTTCCGGAAGGTTTGAAAACACGGTCATAAACGGTATCGACCTGCCCGGCGTAACTTTGGAGTTAATATTATTGTCTCCATTGGGTTTGTTCAGTTCAGCATCTATATCCTGAGGAGACATATTTTTTAATTTTATGTCTGACAACTGATTGCCTGCATAAAACTGTTTCTGAGCTGCAATTTTTTTATCCTGAAACAAAAGCTCTGCCTTAAGTTTTATTTTACCAACATTGTAAGAGTAATTGTTTTTTACTTCTCCATTCAAAATCATTATATAGCCCAGTTCGTCTGACTGCAGGAATCTGGGCTCATTTACTGTTGTACCTATCTTGAGGTTGCCAGGGTCTGCAATTGCGGCTTTTTTATCTGCTTTTTCAAGCCATGGTATTTCAATCGGAAGATTGTCAAGCAGGCTTGTCTGTGTAGCAGCATAGAAGATTCCTCCGGCGGCTATTCCAAGAATTACAAGTATGAAGATAAATATTTTAAAGAATCCGCCAGATTTCTTTTCAGGCTTTTCCTCAGCTTTTTCTTCTGCTTCTTCAGATTCTTCTTCAGCAAGAGAAGTGGCTATTTCAGCATCAGAAAGCTGTGGAGCTGTTTCTTCTTCAAGTGTTTCGTAAGATTCTTCCTCATCATGAAGAGTTTCAGGGAAGCTTTCAGTTTCAGTCTCTTCTTCTACATCAAGGCTTATTTCTATATCCTGATTTTCCGAATCATCGTCTGAGCTCAAATCAAGAGAGATTTCTTCAAACTCATCTTCTTCTGAATCTGAAAGGTTTTCCATCTCAAGTTTTTCTTCATCAGGGTCCAGATCAAGGTTGAACATCATAGAGTCTTCGTCTTCTTCGCCCTCGATATCAAGATCCAGCTTTTCTTCGGAATCGTCAAAGTTATCTATATCAAGATCGAGCTCCTGTTCTACTGATGAGCCGAAAATATCTGATCCGCCTGTAAGGTCAAGATCAAGGTTAAGTTCTTCTTCTGTAAAAGTATCTTCATTTTTTTCAGAGGAACTGTCCATCTCTATGTCAAGGTCAAGGTCCAGTTCTTCTTCAACTTCAAAAGAAAGACTCTCCTCATCAAAATCGGCAGAGTCTGCTTCTTTTTCAATATCTGGTTCATCAAAATCAAAAGAAAGGTCAAGGTCATCATCATCAAAAGAGTCAATTTCCTTGTCTATTGACTCGTAATCGTTTTCTTCAAGGTCAAGAGAAAGTTCGTAGGAACCTTCTTCAGGTTCATATGAAAGATCGAATTCTTCAGGAAGATTTTCATCGTCAAAATTTAAATCAAGTTCGTCTTCAATTTCCTTTTCTTCTGATTCTGTCAGCTCAAGCCCAAGGTCATCATCTTCAAGTGATAGATTATCTTCAGGCTGACCGGAATCCTCGAAATCAAGGGAAAGTTCTTCATCAGAAGAAGTTTCCTCGTCAAAATCTATGGAAAGCTCTGAATCATCTTCAAGTGATAGATTATCTTCAGGCTGACCGGAATCCTCGAAATCAAGGGAAAGTTCTTCATCAGAAGAAGCTTCCTCGTCAAAGTCAATGGAAAACTCAGAATCATCCTCAAGTGATATTTCATCTTCGGTCTGGCCGGAATCTTCGAAATCAAGAGAAAGTTCTTCATCAGAAGAAGCTTCCTCGTCAAAATCTATGGAAAGCTCTGAATCATCTTCGATTGATAATTCATCTTCGGGTAGACCTGAGTCTTCGAAATCAAGGGAAAGTTCTTCATCAGAAGAAGCTTCCTCGTCAAAATCAATGGAAAGCTCTAAATCCTCTTCAGAAGAGATTTGATCTGAAACTTCCGAATCATCAAAGTCTAAGGAAAAGTCCTCATCAATTACTTCCTGATCATGAGACAGTTCAGGTTCTTCTTCCGAACCAAGATCCAGTGAAAGATTCCTGTCTTCGTCTGTAAATTCTTCTGTATCTAAACCTTCGAGGCTTAATGATGACGTGTCATATTCAGTCTGTTCCTGGTCATCGACGGAAAGTTGTGTTTCTTCGAAAAGAACGCTTTCTTCAACTGCATCCTGTGAAATTTCTTCAGATTCTTCATCAATAAGGTTTTTAAGCTCATTTTCTTCATCAGAATCTATTGATAATTCTTCATCCATATCAATTTCAAAAGATTCTTCCTCCATGGATTCGGAAAAAATATCCTCATCAGATGCTGAATCAAAAAAATCATCTTTTTCGGGAGGGCTGATTTCTTCAGGACCTTTTTCAATTTCTTCAATATTTATTAAGTCATCGTCTGATTCTTCGCTGCCTGATAAATCAGTTTCATCATCAGAAAGGAAATCATCATCAAAATCAAGGTCTTCGTCTTTATCATCAATGTCTTCAGAAAGAGAAAATTCAAGCTCATCATCAGAACCGCCAAACTCGTCGCTTTCAAAATCAAGATCCAGGTCATCTTCAAATAAAGAGTCTGAATCTTTATCTGAACTGTATAAGTCCTCGGAACCAGTTTCATCTTCCCCGAACAAGTCATCTCCGAATATGTCTTCTTCTTTTTCTTCTTCAGGGAGTATTTCAGGGAATACTTTAAAAATGTTACCGCATTCTGAACATTTGACCTTTGTACCTGTACTCTTGATTTTGTCAGCCGGAAGTTTGTATCTGGTCTGACAGGCTTCACAGGTTACAATCCTCATAAGCCTCTCCGATTAAGTTTTAATGTGATATATTGCCGGAAGATTTCTGTATTTTTCGGCGTAATCTATTCCGTATCCTACTATGAAACCCTCATTTATTCTGTGACATGTATAATCGATTTCTACTTCCAACTTTCTTCTCTCATGCTTGTCTAAAAGAGTGCATATTTTAATTTCCGCAGCTCCCGAACCTTTGAGATAATGCTTTAGATGTCTCAGTGTAAGGCCTGTATCTATTATATCTTCCACAAGGAGGATATGTTTGTCCCTGATATCGATGTTTATATCTTTTGTAATTTTGATAGTTCCTGAAGATTTATCATCAAACCCGTAGCTGGATGCCCCTATAAAATCAATTTCGCACGGTATGGATAATTTTCTTACAAGATCAGCCATAAAGATAAAAGAGCCTTTCAGTACTCCGATTACAACAAGCTTTTTATTTGAATAGTCCTTTGAAATTATATCAGCCATCAAAGAAACTTTTTCTTCAATTTCCTTTTCATTTAAAACCAGAACCAGTTCAGACATTAAATTAAGATTTAACTCCTTTTATTCACTTAAAATTTACTTAGCGGTTAAATTTCTGGATATGCAAATCAGCATAATAACTAGACATAAACAATGTTTAATGTCAATCCAAAACCTTATCACACAGTCATTTTACACTATTCAGGCATATTTTCAAGCATACCTTGTCAAATAAGAATAATTTTATTGATTTGTTTTTTTTAAGTCTTTGGCTGAGCATAAATCAATTTTTCAGGCCGAGCTTGCTGCAGTGGGAGCAGGGGAGGTAAAAACGTATTGCTGTGGTTTGATATTTGTAATTAATTCGAAAGATTAAGTTGGGAAAAATATTCAATGCCTTAAAATAATTTCAGGCATTGAATATTTAGATTTGAAATCAGGCCGGACTATTACATTCCTGTTTCAGCAAGCTGTTTTATCAGTTTTTTCTGTTTTTCTGTAAGTTCTGAAGGCAGACTGATATTAACCTGAACAAAAAGATCTCCTTTTTTGGACTGGTTCATGAAAGGAATTCCTTTCCCTGGTATCCGAAACTTGGCCTTGTGCTTTGTTCCCTGAGGAATCTTAAGGGTTATTTTAGAGTTTTCAGGAGTTGTAACTTCGATTGAAGTACCAAGCAAAGAGTCTGAGAGAGTTATTTCTTCGTTTACAATAACATCGTTTCCGTTAGCACTGAATTTATTGTCTGAAACAACAACAGATTTTATGTAAAGATCTCCGGGTTCTCCTCCGTAGGGGCTCTGACCGCCTTTACCTTTAAGTCTGATTTTTTTTCCTGTGACAAATCCTTTTGGAATTTTTACCGACAGTTGTTCAGGGCCTGTGCTTGTGTTCAGTGTTATTGTTTTCTGGGAACCGTTAACAGCTTCATATACTGAAACCTGAATTTCTGTTTCAAGGTCCTGTCCTTTTATATTTCTTTTAACCCTGCTTTGCCCTGAAGAAGAAAAACCTCTTGAAGAAAAAGCATTGCCAAAAAGATCGTTCAGGTTAAAGCCTGAGTGAAAACCTCCGCCCCGGCCGTTTCCAAATCCGAATTCCCTGAAAATATTTCCAAAGTCAAAGTTTTTGAATATATCTTCACTGGAATACTGCTGACTGAAGGCATCTGCCCCAAAAGTGTCATATTGTTTTCTTTTTTCTTCATCACTTAAAACAGCATAGGCCTCACTGATTTTTTTGAATTTTTCCTCAGCTTCCTTGTTGTTTTTTGTTTTGTCAGGATGGTATTTAAGCGCAAGCTTTCTGTATGCTTTTTTTATTTCATCCTTTGTTGCGTTTTTATCCACACCGAGTTCTTTGTAATAATCAACTCCGCTCATACAAACCTCATTTTTATTCTTAAAATTTAAACTTTCAAATAATCATGGCATATATTTTGAATAATAAATTAATGATTTATTTTAATCTTTCAAGGCACAGCCTTTCCCTAGAATCAAAAAATCTTTTTGAAGCGATTGTAACAGCAAGCATGGTTCCAAGAGCGGAGCATGCAGCAATAAGAAACATTATCAGTATCTGGTACTTTACTGCTTCTTCGGGAGGTGCTCCTGCAAGAATCTGACCCGTCATCATTCCCGGAAGGGTGACAAGACCTGCTGCTGACATTGAGTTTATAAGGGGGATCATTCCGCTTTTTATGCTCTCTTTTTTTATATCTGCAACAGATTCTGCTGCTGAATGTCCGAGCATGAGTCTTGTTTCAATTATTTTTTTGCCGGAAACTATTCCCGATGAGAGTCTGTCAAGTCCTATAGATACTCCGTTCATAGTGTTTCCAAGCATAATTCCCATAAGAGGAATTGCATACTGCGGGGTGTACCATGGATCTTTTTTTATTATAAGAACAAGGGTTAGAAATGAGAGTGTAAAAGCAACCATACCCATTGTCCCGGTTCCGATGAAAAATGTTTCCATACCTTTAAATTTGTGTTTCTGACGGCCCCTGACTTCAAAACCTGCGGCAAAAAGCATTACAAATGCCATGAGTAGGAACATGTAGAGGTTAACGTATGAAAAAATTGTCTTTAAAATCAGTCCTAGAAGAAAAAGCTGGACAACCATTCGGGATGCAGCAATCAAAAGGGCTTTTTCGGTTTTAAGCTTTAAGCAGAATGAAAGAATTCCTGCTGCAAGAAGAAAAAACGAAGAAAACAAAAGATCATAGTATGATAAATAGACCATTAAATTTTTTCCCTGAAACTGTTTTGTGTTATTTGATAAATTTTTGATGACACCCTTTTAAGCTGATCAGGGTCATGTGCTACCCAGACTGCTGAAGCATTGTTTTTTTCAATATAATCGAGAACAATTTCTTCAAGGATCATTTTATTCTTTTCATCAAGATTTGCGGATGGTTCGTCAAGAAGAAGAACTTTCGGCCTGTTTTCAAAAATTCTTAAAAGTCCTATTCTCTGCTTTTCTCCGCTTGAAAGATCGTCTGTATTTTTTTCCAGAATTTCTTCGGGATTGAAACCGAATTTTTTTATGACGGCACTTTCAGCCGTTTTAAGATCGTCTTTAATTTTCGGGTTCCAGAAAACAACTTCTGCAGGAAGAAGAGCAACCTGTTTTCTCCAGTCTTTTGCCTTCATGTCCTGCTGCTCGATGTCATCAAGAAAAATTTTGCCGTCATGGGGGAGCATATCTGCTATTGATTTTAAAAGAATACTTTTTCCTGCACCTGATTCTCCGATTATTCCGACTATTTCTTTTTTGCTCACATTAAAGCTTACAGGCCCGAATGTCATGAATTCCTGATTTAATCTGTCAATCTTAAGCATTGTTCTTATTCCCTTTGAAACTTTTTATCGCAACCATGAGAATTGAAATTGCAGCAGGTGTAATTCCGTCAATTCTTGATGCCTGTCCAAGGTTTACAGGCATCACTTTTAAAAGTTTTTCCCTTATTTCGTTGGAAAGGGTATCCATTTTTTTGAATTCAAATCCTTCAGGAATTTTAATTTTTTCCAGATTTTTAAATTTTTCAATTTCTGCAACCTGCCTCTGGATATAACCTTCATATTTTATTTCTATTTCTATCTGTTTCTGGCAGATTTTATCAACTTCGTATTCAGGCGGAGCAAGGTTTGTTACAGCATCATATCCAAGCTCAGCTCTTTTTATAAGCTTTTCAAGATGGATTCCCGTTTCAAGAGTGGAAGAGCCTTTGGATTCAAGCCAGTCATTAACTTCAGGAAGGGGTTTGATTACTGTTTTTTTAGCTCTTTTTATTTCATCTTCAATTGTTTTTTCTTTTTCAATTATGTCTGTAACAAATTCCTTTGAAACAAGTCCGAGACTGTGGCCGATTTTTGCCAGACGAAAATTTGCATTGTCTTCTCTCAATATAAGTCTGTATTCAGCCCTCGATGTAAAAATCCTGTAGGGTTCGCTTGTTCCTCTTGTAACAAGGTCATCTGTCATAACAGCCATATAGGCCTGTGATCTGTCTAAAATAAAAGGTTCTTTTTTCATGATTTTAAGTGCGGCGTTAATTCCTGCCCACATTCCCTGAGCTGCTGCTTCTTCATAACCAGAGGTCCCGTTTATCTGACCTGCCATAAACAAGCCTTCAATTTTTTTTGTCTCAAGTGTCGGTTTAAGCTGTCTTGGTTCAATAACTGAATATTCTATTGCATAGCCCGGTCTTACAATTACTGCCTCTTCAAGTCCTTTTACAGCTCTTACAAATGGAATCTGAATTTCAAGAGGAAGCGAGTTTCCAAGGCCGCTTGCATAGATTTCATCTGTGTCTGTTCCTTCAGGTTCAAGGATTACGTGATGTTTATCACGGTGCGGGAATTTAACGGCCTTGTCTTCAAAAGAAGGACAGTATCTTGCTGAAACTCCTGTTATTGCTCCGCTGTATAAAGCTGATTTTTTAATATTTTCCAAAACTATCTGAATGTTTTTTTCGTTTGTGTATCCAAGATAGCTTGGCAGATATTTAAGTGGAGACACTTTATCATTTGAAAATGAAAAAGGTTTTGGTTCTATATCTGCTGTATGTTCCTGAAATTTTGAAAAGTCTATTGAAGATTTTTTAAGCCTTGGAGGGGTTCCTGTTTTCATTCTAAGCATGTTGAAACCGTTTTTTTCAAGACAGTCAAGAAGTGAGTAAGAACCAAATTCTCCGGCACGTCCTGCCTGTATTCTGCTTTCACCTATATGAACAAGTCCGCCAAGAAATGTTCCTGCACAGATTACAGCAGCTTTTGCTTCATAATAAAAACCTGTCTGGTCAACTAGTCCCTTAACTTTTGAATCCTCAATTATAAGTTCTTCAATAAGAGCCTGTTTTAAATCAAGGTTTTTTGTTCTTTCAATAACCTTTTTCATTTCAATATGATATCGGTTTTTATCATTTTGTGTTCTTGATGAGTGAACAGCAGGGCCTTTTTTTGTGTTCAGAGTTTTATACTGAATTGCTGTTTTATCAGTCACTTTGGCCATTTCTCCGCCAAGAGCATCAATTTCCTTGACAAGCTGTCCTTTTCCCGTGCCGCCGATTGAAGGACTGCACGGCATTGAAGCAACTTTATCAAGGTCTATTGCAAACAATACCGTTTTTATACCCATTCTTGCAGCTGCAAGTGCGGCTTCACATCCTGCATGTCCTGCTCCTATTACTGCCAGATCGTAAGATAAGTATGTCATTTTATATGTTTCACCTGATTTTTTAATTTACAATTGTTAAAGCGAAGTATTACATATCATAAGTTTTTAAAAGATGTGAATAAATAAAAATAAGGATTTAGTTTGGATTCGGATATTAAAAGATATAAAGACCTTAACTCCTTTTTAAGGGAGCATTTTAAGGAAAGGGTTCAAAAAATAAGTGTTGATGCAGGATTCACCTGCCCAAACCGTGACGGAAAAATTTCTTTTGGCGGATGTACATACTGCAATCCCAGAGGTTCGGGAACAGGAGCTTATTTGTCAGGGGTTTCTGTAAAAGATCAGCTTGAATCAGGGAAAAAAAGACTTGGTAAAAGATATAAGGCAAAAAAATTTCTGGCATATTTTCAGGCTTACACAAATACTTACGGATCAGTTGATGAACTGAAAAAAATTTATGATGAAGCTCTTTCAGTTGAAGGTGTCTGCGGACTTTCAATCGGAACAAGACCTGACTGCATAGATGAGGAAAAAATTAAGGTTTTTGAGGAATATGCCGGGAAAGGCTATCTTGTCTGGCTGGAATATGGACTTCAGTCAATTCATGACAAAACTTTGAAAAGAATAAACAGAGGTCATGATTTCAGATCTTTTGAAAAAGCTGTTGAAATAACAAAAAACAGGGGGATTTATATTTGTGCCCATGTTATTCTTGGGCTTCCGGGTGAAACCAGAGAAGATATGGTTGAAACTGCAAAAAAACTTTCTGATATGGAAATTGACGGAGTAAAGCTCCATCTATTATATGTTGTAAAAGATACTCCGATAGAAAAAGAATTTGATAATAAAACTCTAAGATGCCTTACCCAG
>JBFWJK010000110.1:0-11687 GCA_050253255.1 Desulfobacteraceae bacterium
TCTTCCGATCTGAAAGAAAAATTCTCGATGAAATTATGGGGTTCAGCCCGGATCTTCTTGTGCTTGCAGGTTTCATGAAGACCCTGACTCCCTACTTTATCGACAGGTTTTCTCCTGACCCTGAAAATCCGCGCATAATGAATATTCATCCGGCCCTTCTTCCTTCTTTTCCCGGAACAGACGGTTATGGCGACACCTTTAGCTATGGATGCAGGGTAGGAGGTTGCACTGTTCATTTTGTCGATTACGGAACCGATACTGGTCCGATAATTGCCCAAAAGGCTTTTGAAATTCTCCCTGAAGATTCAATTGAAGATGTCAGAAAAAAAGGGATAGAGCTTGAATGGTCTGTATATCCGGAGGCTGTAAAACTCTTTTTTGAAGGGAGGATAAAAATTTTTGAATCCGGCGGCAGAAAAATTACAAAGATAATTTAAACTGAGTTATTTTGTTTTTCATGTTTTGTTCATGTATTTTTTTAGTAAACAATGTTTAAAATGGTTTGATGGTTGATTTTTATTGTAGTATCGTTTTTTTGTAATAATTAATGTGAACTGAGCTTGGTTATTAAAATAAAATTTCCGGAGGAGGATGAAGGATGAGGTTTTTAAATAATCTGAAGGTTGGGCTGAGGATGGGAATAGGGTTTGGTCTTCTTGTTCTCATTATCTTTTTTATAGGCATATCCTGGTATTTTGCCGCAGAAAGAAACATGAAAAATATAAATGAAATTGCAGAAGTAAGGCTTCCAAGTCTTATCTATGTAATGACAATGGACTATGAATTTGAAAAGGTGATTTCAGCCCAGCGTACCCTTCTGAATCCTGAGAACAAAAGTGATGTAAGAAAAGCACAGTATGAGGCTATTGAAAACGCGAGAAAAAAGTATACTAAAGCAATGGAGCTTTATGCTCCCCTTGACCAGACTGAAGAAGAAAAAAAGGAGTGGGATCTCTTCAATGTAAATCTTGGCGAATGGAAGGAAGTAAATGATAAGTTCTTTGCCCTTTCAAGGGATCTTGATAAAACAGGGATTTTGAATCCCAAGGAACTGATGAGCAGAATACAGATGTTTAGGGGTGATCACTGTGAACTCATGAACAAGATGCTCATGCTTATTTTTGAAGGTAAGGATTTTTACGGAGGAAGTGACTACGAATCATGCAATTTCGGAATCTGGCTAGGAGATTTTTCATCCCCGAATCAGATGCTTACAAATATTGTCAATGACGTTAAGTCCCATCATGTAAAATTTCATGAATCTGTGACAAAGATTAAAGATGCAGTAAAAAGCGGCAGAAAAGAGTTTGCTCTTAAAATTTTTGATGATGAAATGCGTTCTTCTGCTGATAATATTTTTGCAGGTTTTGACGGAATAATTGATGAGGCATTTTATGCCTTCACAATTCAGGAGGAAATGTCGAAGCTTGCCATGAATGATGTCCTTAAAAAACAGGAGGAAACATCAAAGCATCTCGACAACGTAAAAAATATTAATCTTACGGTTGCAGACAACCAGAAAGAAAATGCAAATAAAACGGCAAAAGCAAATATGAAATTTTCTCTTATTTCTCTTTGTTCCGGTTTTATACTGGCTCTTTTCTTTGGATTTGTTGTGACAAGAAGTATTCTGACTCCTTTAAGACAGAGCGGAAAGCTTTTCAAGGCTATATCCGATGGTGACATGACACAGAGTGTTCCAAAAAATCTTCTTGCCCAAAAAGATGAACTTGGCGAAATGGGACGCCAGATAGATGAGATGACCAGATCTTTAAGAAAAATTTTTACAGATCTTGGAGAAGGGGTCAAAACCCTTGCTTCTTCTTCTACTGAACTTTCAACTGTTTCAGATCAGACAGCTCAGGGTGCAAGAGCTTCAAGTAAAAGTGCTGAAACTGTTGCCGCAGCAGCTGAAGAACTCACAGCCTCTGCCGATTCAATGGTTACAAGAATGGAAGAATCTGCAGGGAATCTGAATTCTGTTGCATCTGCAATGGAACAGATGACTTCAACAATCTCAGAGATAGCATCAAATACCTCAACTGCAAATAAGAGCACAGAAGAATCTGTAAGGCAGATTGAAAATTTTGCCAAAGTTATGAAGGAGCTTGGTGAGGCTGCTGATGAAATTGGCAAGGTTACCGAAACAATAAGTAATATTTCAGACCAGACAAACCTTCTTGCTCTGAATGCAACAATCGAAGCTGCCAGGGCAGGAGAAGCGGGCAAAGGTTTTGCTGTTGTAGCCGGAGAAATAAAAGAGCTTGCATCTCAGACCGCTAATGCCACAAAAGATATCAGCGTAAGAATCAACGGTATTCAGGAGGCTTCTCAAAGGGCTGAAACAGATGTCGATGCCATAGTGAAGGGAATTGGAAAAGTTGATGATATTGTTTCTGCAATTGCATCTGCAATAGAGGAACAGACTTCTGCCATAAGCGAAGTAAGCTCAAACATAAACCTTGCATCTGATATGGTAAATGAGGCGAGCAACCAGAGCAGCGAGATGAAAAATGTTTCCGAAGAAATTTCAAGGGACATGGCTTCAGTAAGTGCATCGGCAGTTCAGGTTGAAGGCGCAAGTGCTCAGGTTCAGCAGACTGTAAGAGAACTTTCAAATCTTTCAGAGGAAATTCAGGAAATGATTATGAAGTTCAAGGTCTGATTTTAATCAGTAAAAAAATCTGTCTATTCTTATATCGGACAATACTTGGTATTGTCCGATATTATTTTTTTTAAAAATATGAAACACTGAATTTAGGTTTAACTGACAAGTAATATCAAGGGGTTTTACAATGAATGCAACAGGCTATGGAATCGGAATAGATACAGGCGGAACTTTTACGGATTCGGTTTTAAAAAACCTTGAAACAGGTGAAATCGAGTCTTTTGCAAAGGTTCCCACCACACATTATGATCTTGGGAAAGGAATTGAAGCCTGCCTTGAAATCCTTTTAAAGAACAAGGATATAAAAAAAGATGAAATAAAGGTTATCGGGGTTTCAAGTACCCTGGCAACAAATGCCGTTGTTGAAAAAAAAGGGGGAGACACCGCTCTTTTTATTATCGGAATAGAAAAGCACATGGAGCTTCCTGTTGCAGGATTCAAATTTATTGAAGGAGGCCATGATGTTTTCGGCAATGAGGTAAAAGAGCTTGATATGGAAGCGCTTCTTGACGGAGTTCTCTTTTTCAAGGGGAGAGTGGATTCATATGCAGTTGTCTCGGCCATGAGCTTTGCCAATCCTGCCCACGAACTAGTTGCAAAAAAGGCAATAAATCTTGTTGATGAAAAACCTGTTTATATTTCATCTGATGTCAGTTCTGCTCCGGGGCTTGAAGAAAGAGCGGCGACAGCAGTTTTGAACGCAAGGCTTATGCCTGTAATGGAAGATTTCATAAAAGGCCTTAAAAGAAGTGTTGAAAAATATGCTGATATCAAAACATTAAAAATCATCGACGGTGAAGGTGGTTTTCTGAATTTTGACGAGGCTGTGGAAAGATCTGTCAAGACCTTTGGAAGCGGCCCTGCATCAACTGCATATTTTGGAGTTTTGAATATGGATAATGCAGTTGTATGCGATATTGGAGGAACAACCACAGATATTCTGCTTGTTGAAGATAAAAAACCTGTAACAGACGAGACAAGCAGAATAGGAGATCTTGATACTCATGTGAAAACTGTAAGAATGAAAACAATAGGGCTTGGAGGAGACAGCAGAATAGGGCTCGATCTCAGGAAAAATCTTTTTATCGGCCCTAAAAGAGTTGAACCTCTTTGTTTTAAAGAAAATATTGAATCTCCTGAAAAATGGATGGAATTTTTTGAAAATGATGTCTTGTACTACTTGAGTTCAAATAAGAATGTTCCTTTAGAAATTGAAGAAGTCCTGGGCAGAAAGGAGTTTGCTTCAATAAAAGATTTTTACGATGAGATGGGCAGGAGCGAAAAAACTAAAGAGAAAATTGAAGATTTTGTAAACAGAGGTATTCTGGGTGTCTGCGGGTTTACTCCCACAGATGTTTTATGTATTTTAGAAAGAATTGATGCTCCATTTAAGGAACACGCCCACGCTGGAGCAGAAGTTATTGCAAAGGAACTGGATATTTCTGTGAACCAGCTGTGTGAAAAAATTCTTGAAAAGATTGAAGACAGAATTGTTGATTCAATTGTTGAATTTTTAACCACCCATTCTTCAGGGAAAAAAATAGAAGAGGTTTTTCCTGACTGGAGAAAAAATAAATATCTTAATATTGAATTCGGATCAAAGTTTCCTGTTATCGGGGCAGGGGCTGCAGCAGGACATTTTCTTGAAGGGGTTTCGAAAAAACTTAAAACAGAACTTATTCTTCCCAGGTTTCATGAAGTTGGAAATGCTCTTGGTGCTTTGAATATCGTTATTGAAAAATAAGAAAAATTTTGTGCTGAATATGAAAAACATGCTCATAAATTATTTATGAGCGTGTTTTTTTTTGATCTAAGTCAAATACAGACATGAAAAAAAAGAGTATCTGAATAAAATCTTGTTTGTAAATCTGACTGGAGAAAAAGATGCAATGGAGCGATGAAGCGAAAAAAGAACTTTCAAAAGTGCCGTTTTTTGTAAGAAAAAAAGTAAAAATAAAAGTTGAGGACTTGGCAGAAGAATTAAATTCAGAAAAAGTTTTGCCTTTTCATCTTGCAGAAGCAAAAAACAGGTTTCTAAGCAACATGGAAAAAGAAATAAAAGGTTACAGCCTTGAGGCATGCTTTGGAGAAAAAAACTGTAAAAATGCAATCAAGGCAAGTCCTGATTTTTTAAATAAAATTGAATCCCTTCTTTTAAAAAAAGATATTTTGTCCTTTCTTAAAAAAAATTCAAAAGATAAAATAAAGTTCCATCAGGAATTTAGGGTAAGTGTATCATTTTGTCCAAACTCATGTTCAAGGCCGCAGATTTCAGACATAGGTCTTATTGCAGCATCAAGGCCTGTTGTTGCAGACGAGCCGTGTATAAAATGCATGTCATGTGTAAAAGGATGTGTGGAAAGAGCTGTTTATTTTAAAAACGGTTCTTTAGTAATTGATTATGAAAAATGCCTTTTTTGCAAAGAATGCATAAAAAGATGTCCCGCAAAAACCATAATTGAAGAAAAAAAAGGTTTCAGGATTCTAGCAGGTGGAAAGCTTGGGCGTCATCCAAGGCTTGGAAAGGATCTTGGTGAAATTTATACAGAAAATGAAGTTTTGAAAATCATTGATTCAGCTGTTGATTTTATGCTTTCCCGGAAAAAAGGTGCAAAAAGATTTTCAGATATTTTTAATGATGAAATTTTTGAGTCACTTAAAAACAGGATTTAAAAAATGAAAAAAATTATTTTTTTTCTGATTATCACGGGGCTGGTTTTTTCAGGAATTTTTATTGTGAAAAAAAGAAAAGACCTTTTAAATTCTTTTAAGTCTTCTGCAAAAAAAGAAGTTCTGGCAGATTTTTGTGAAGTAAGAAAAGGAAGCCTTGATTTAAAATACAAAACTTCAGCCGAAATAAGACCTGATGAAATTATTAAAATTATTTCAAGAACTGAAGGCTATGTTGAATTTCTTGAAAAAGAAAAGAGCGATTTTGTCTCAAAAGGCGAGCTGATTGCAATTCTTGACACAAAAATAATCAGTGAAAAAATTAGGGCGGCTCAGGGAGAAATTAAGAGGCTTGAAGCCGAAAAAGTTTTTTTTGAAAAAAGATACTCAAGAAACAAATCGCTTTTAAAGGGCGGAGGAGTTTCAGAAGATGAATATGACAAGTCAAAGTCTGATTATGAAAAAGTTCTTGGTCTTATGGAAAAAGCCAAAGCAGAAAAAGATGTTTTGAAACAGGAGCTTGAATTTTCAAAAATTTATTCTCCATGCAAAGGGGTTGTTCTTGAAACAAATGCAAAAAGATCAGAATTTGTATTAAAAGGAAAAAATCTGTTTGAAATTGAAAACAGAGAAAAAGGCTTTTATGCAGTTCTTTACCTGCCAAAAAGTTTTATGCCAGACATTAATGACAACAAAATAATTTTAAGCCAGAACAATAAAAAAATTTCAACTTCAGTTGAAAAAATTAATCCAAAAATCTTAAAAGACAGTGAAACAATACAGGTGGAATCAAAAAGATTTGATTTAAAAGATTTTTATTTTCCGGCAGGAACAAAAGTAACTGCTGTTGCAATAAGAAAAACTGTCAAAGGTCTTGTTGTTCCATCAGACGCAGTCCTTTCCCTTAAAAATTATGATTATGTTTTTAAAATCAGGGAAAATAACAGAGTTGAAAAATTGCAGGTTGATATAAAAGGAACAGAAGGTCATATGACAGTTATAGATTCTTTGTCTGTAAATGAAAATGACCGTCTTGTTACAGGGTATCCTTCGTTTTTAATGACTCTTTCAAACAATACAAAATTAAGACTTTAAAAAAGATAAAAATATGGATTTTTTTAAAAAATATCAGAACTATCCCCATTTAATAATTTCAGTGTTTTGTATTGTAATGGTGCTTGGTTTTGCAGGTTTTAAAAAACTCCCCTTAAATCTTTTTCCTGATGCAGATTATCCGGGAGCTTCTGTGGTTGTAATCTGGCCGAATGCTTTAGCAGATGATATTGAATCAAGGGTTGCCAAAAAAATTGAAACAGCTCTTAAATCAATCGATATGGCAAGGGATATAACAACTTTATCCAAAGACGGAAGCTGTGTTGTAAATATTGAGTTTGAATATGAAAAAAATGCTTCTCTTGGAGCATCTGAAGTTTCAAATGCAATAAATAAAATAAGCTCTCAGTTTCCACAAGGTGTTCTTCCCCCAAAAATTTTTAAAATTACTTCAGCAACTGCTCCTGTTGCAACACTTGGAATTTCACCCAAAAATTCTGCCTATGGGTTGGATTTTATAAGACAGCTTTGTGAAAATGATATTAAAGAATATCTTTTAAATAAAAGCCTTGTTTCAGATGTTGAAGTTTTCGGAGGTGAAATACCACAAGTTGAGATCAAGGCTGATCCGGTTAAAATGGAAAAATATAATTTAAGTCTTGATGAAGTTATTTCAGCAGTGTCAAAAAGTAACTCAAATATTCCTGGCGGCATAATAAGAAACGGTTTAAGAGAAATATCAGTATCTCTTGCCGGAGAAAAAACAAGGGCTGATTTAATTGAAAATATTTCTGTTAAGGTAAAAGATACAGGTGAGACAATTTATCTTTCTGATTTTGCAGAAGTAAAAATGGGGTCAGCATTTAAAACCTTTTTTTATCACGGCAATTATAAAAAAGGCGTTGCAGTAAATATTTTAAGATCAGAAAACGGCAATACCTATGAAACATTTAAGCAGATAAAAGAAATTCTTCCCGGCCTTAAAGAAAAATATCCTGATTTTAATATTGAAATAACAGACACACCCGGAGAAATAATCGAGCTTTCTGTTTCAAATATGATAAATGCTCTTAAAAGCTCCATTGTTTTAACAGGAATAGTAATTTTTATTTTTCTTGCAGGAACAAGAGCCACGCTTTTAACTCTGATTTCAATTCCAGTTACTTTTCTTCTTACATTTGCAGGCATGTATCTTTTTGACATAGAACTAAATATTGTCACTCTTACAGGAATAATTCTTGCTGTAGGGCTTCTTGTTGATGATACTGTTGTTGTTGCTGAAAACATTGACCGGCATTTAAGAGAATATAAAAAGCCTTTGCTCAAAGCTTCTGCAGACGGAGTAAAGGAAATTTTTGCGGCAGATTTTTCAGGAACTATGACAACAATTGCAGTTTTAATTCCTGTAATGTTTGTAGGAGGATATACCCAGCAGATTTTAAGACCGCTTGCAATTGTTCTTACAATGTCTTTGTTTTCTTCCTTTATTGTTTCGGTGACTCTTATTCCGCTTTTATTTCCATATCTTAAAAAGGAAACAAAACCGGAACAGTTTATTTCTGAAAAAATAGAAAAGATTTCTTCCTTGATAGTTGCTCCAGGCGTCAGATTTTTTGACTTTATTTTCAGGATATCTGCAGATAAAAAATATTTTCTTATTATTCCAATGATTTTATTTCTTGGCTTAAGTTTAAAGCAGATTCCGCTTGCAGGAAGAAACCTGATGCCTCCAATGGATACAGGAATAATTATAATTGACTTAAAAACCTGGCCCGGAACACCAATTGATGAAACAGAAAACAGGGCATTTGAAGTTGAAGAAATAATAAAAAATATTGAAGGAGTAAAAAGAGTTTCAGTTCTCGGGGGTTCTGAACCGGGAAAAATAAGCTTTGGTTCAAAAAGAACCACAAATGAGGTAAAAATTACCATAGCTTTAAATGACAGGTTTTCAAGAGAAAAATCAATCTGGGACATAAAAAAGGATTTAAGAATATTAATTGGTCAGATCAAAGGGATTAAAAGTTTTGAAGTATACGAATACGGAGCAACACCTCTTTCTTCAATTGCAGCTCCAATAGATCTTATGATTACAGGTAAAGATCCTGATATTCTGGATAAATATGCCGGTATTGCAGAAGAAAGGCTTAAAAAAGTAAAAGGAATTACTGATGTTTCAAGATCATGGAGCAGGGATAAGCCTGAAATTATGATAATTCCCGATTTTGAAAAAATGAACAGACTTGGAATTACTTCTTCAGATATAGGAAAATATCTTAATGCCTTGTCTTCGGGTATTGATGTTTCATTTTTCAATGTAAAAAATCATCAGGGATTTTTTGTGAATTTAAGTTTTCTGCAAAATGATCAGGACATAATAAAAAACCTTAAAAATCTTAGCATAAAAACAAAAAGCGGATTTGTTCCCATAATGGAAATTGCAGAGTTTAAAACTGATTATAAAAGAGAGACAAATACAAGAAAGAATTTTGAAAATTCTGTAAACATAAAAGGTTTCAGAGACCTTGCCCCCATTTCATTTGTTCAGAAAGATGTTTTAAAAATAATAAATGAACTTGATCTTCCTTATGGTTATGAAATTTCTCAGGAAGGAGAAAAAAAAGCAATGGATCAAAGTTTTGGAGGACTTAAAAATGCAGTTCTTCTGTCTGTTGTGCTTGTTTATTTTTTTCTTGTAATTTCAAACAAATCATTTGTTCTTCCCTTTGTTATAATGATTTCAATTCCATTTGCCATGACAGGTGCTGTATGGGCAATTCTTCTTTCGGGTGAGAGCATGTGCATGCCTGCATTTATGGGAGTAATTCTTTTATCTGGTATTGTAGTAAATAATGCCATTTTACTTCTTGATTTTATTACTGAAAAAAGAAAGGAAGGGGTTTCGCGCTTTGAGGCGGTATCTTTGTCAATTCAGAAAAGGACAAGACCTGTTCTTATGACTGCCGCAAGTACAGCTGCAGGAATGCTTCCTGTTGCATTAAAACTTGCTGTGGGTCTTGAACGGCTTGCTCCTCTTGCAGTTGTTGCTGTAGGCGGACTTATTGTTTCAACATTTCTTACACTTTTTTTTATTCCTCTTTTTTATTCAATGGCTGATGATCTGATTACTTTTTTTAAATCAGGATCAAGTGACTTTGGAAAAAGAATCTGAACCGCTCAATTCAGGTATAAATAAAGTGTTGGTTTCTTTGTTTATATTTGTAGATTTTTCAATCTGTCATTTTGCTTTATCCTTGCTTATGTTAGCTTTTTACATACCCTTTTAAATTTTGGTGTTAGACAGGTAAAATAAATATTGTATTTTCTAATTTACCGAAAATATAAATAAAAAACTAAAAACTTATTGAACCTGGTAAGCAATTTTGTTATTTATTAAACATTGTTTACATTTCTTTTAGTTCTGAACAAAAAAATAAATCAGGGGTGAATTTTTGAAAAAGAAAAAGGTAGTAACCATATCTTTTCTTCTTTTCGGGCTGGCAGTTTTCATCGGTTTTTTACTGACTGCATTTACATACAAGGTTATGACTGTTACCTCAACGCCGGGTTTTTGTGCTTCATGCCATGAAATAGAGGCCGCTGTTGAATCCTGGCGTACATCAACCCATGCCTCAAATGATAAAGGGTTTAAGGCAACATGCATGGACTGTCACCTTCCTCCGCCCGAGAATACAATTGAGTTTTTCTTTTTAAAGACAAAACATGGACTTAAAGATGTTTTTGCCCACCTGTTTTTCGGGGAATACAATAAAGAGGAAATGCAGGAAAAGGTTCACAGGGAAATGCAGAATAAAACCTGCATGAACTGCCATTCAAATATTTTATATATTCAGACAGACAGAGGCGCAATGAAAGCTCACAGGGAAGCCGTTTATTCAACCCCGCAGAGAAGCTGCATGGAATGTCATGCTCCTCTTGTTCACATAAAAAAGGAAACTTATTCAGCAGGTACACAGCTGAATTAAACTATATCGCAGGATAAAAGGAGAAGGAGTCTTTTTATGAAACTGAAATCAATATCAGCATTTATAATTCTGATTTTTATTTTCGGGATTGCCTATGCAGGGATAGCAAATTATTCCAAGCCAAAGGTCATGACCGTTGAAAGAGCCATGCCTGAAGAGGCAAAGGCCTGTATTGAATGCCACGGAGAACTTAATCCGGGACTTGTTGCAGACTGGGCAATGAGCAGGCATGCACATGCAGGAATTACATGCTATGACTGTCACAGGGCGGAACCAGGCGATTCGGATATAAATACAGCCCATAAAAAAGAATATAACAACAAAGATCTTCCCTACGGAGATTCAAAATATTATGTTCCGGTTTCAACAATAGTTTCTCCAAAAGACTGCTCAAGATGTCATGCCCAGGAAGCTGAGGAATATGCAAAAAGCAAGCATGCCAATACACTTGAAATTATATGGAAAATTGACTACTGGCTTGTTGACGGAATGAATTCAGAGCTTGAAAGGGAGTCCGGCTGTTTCTACTGCCATGGAAGTGTTGTGGAAATGGAAAAAGACGGTTCTTTCAAAGAAGGTTCCTGGCCGAATGTCGGTGTAGGCCGACTTAATCCTGACGGAAGTCTTGGAAGCTGTACAAGCTGCCATACAAGACACAGATTCTCAGTCGGAGAAGCAAGAAAACCTGAAGCCTGCGGGCAGTGTCATTTAGGTCCTGATCATCCACAGATTGAAATCTACAATGAATCAAAGCACGGCGATATTTATCATACCTTCAAAGATGAATACAACTGGGACGCCGCTCCTGGAACATGGACACCCGGTGTGGACTACAGAGGTCCGACATGCGCTTCGTGCCATATGTCAGGAGTAAAAGGAGTTAATACAAGCCATGATGTCACAGAAAGACTTTCCTGGGAACTGCAGGCTCCGCTCACAGTAAGACCGGAAAATTTTGAAGCTTTTCCTGCAGATACAAACTGGGAAGAGGAAAGATCCAAGATGAAGCTTGTATGCCAGCAGTGTCATTCCAAATCATGGACAGACGATCATTACAGAAAAACAGACAATGTAATAAAAGAATACAACGAAGTATATTACAAGCCTGCAAAGGAAATGCTCGATAAACTTTATGCAGAGGGAAAACTTGATAAGTCAAAATTCTTTGACGAAGTACTTGAGGTTGAATTTTATGAGCTTTGGCATCATGAAGGAAGAAGAGCAAGAATGGGTACAGCAATGATGGCTCCTGACTATGCATGGTGGCATGGATTTTATGAGTGTAAAAACAGATTCAACCATTTCATGCA
>JBFWJK010000111.1:0-11605 GCA_050253255.1 Desulfobacteraceae bacterium
GCTTTTCAGCTTTTTTCAGCAATAAGGGTGAAATTGCAGCCACAGGTGAACCTTTTAAGGAAAGCCTTGTTGCCGTTGACTTTGATAAAGCCGGAAAAACAGATTTTAAAATCCCCGATGAAAAGGAGCTTGTATTAAAAGCTCTTGAAACAGGTTTGAGAGACTACTTCCATAAATCAGGATTTAAAAAGGCTGTAATAGGTCTCAGCGGAGGAATTGATTTAGCTCTTGTAACAGCACTTGCCGCAAGAGCTCTTGGGAGCGAAAACATCCACACAATATTTATGCCTTCATATTACACTGATCCTGAAAACGAAACCGACACAGCTCTTCTTGCGAAAAATTTTAAAATTAAAAGAGATGTCATTCCCATCAGGGATACATTTGAAGGGTTTTTAAAAATGTATGAAGGCTTTGACAAGGATTCTCACACGATCACGGAACAAAATATTCAGGCAAGAATAAGGGGAACCCTTTTAATGGGAGTATCCAACAAGGAAAATGCACTTGTAATCGAAACGGGTAACAGAACAGAGGCAGTTGTCGGCTACTGCACTCTTTACGGTGACTCCTGCGGAGCGGTTGCGCCCATCGGAGATCTCACAAAGACAGAAGTGTGGGAGCTTTCAGAATATATAAACAAAATTGAGGGAAAGGAAATGATTCCCGTCAATATAATTAAAAAAGCCCCTTCAGCAGAACTTAAGCCGGGACAGAAAGATGAAGACGATCTCTGTGAATATGGGGTTGCCGACAAAATTATAACAGCCTATTTTGACGAAAAAAAATCGCCTGAAGAACTTATGGAATCAGGGTTTAAAAAAGAAGATATAAAAATAGTTCTAAACAAATTCTATTTAAGCGAGTATAAAAGATTTCAGCTTCCTCCGGTTATAATGATAAGCCCCGGAGTTTATTCTTTATCAAAAAACAACCCCTTATGTTCTTTTTTCAGGGGATAAAAATTTAAGGATGCAGGCGGCTTGTCCGCCTGCAGCATATTATGGATTTATATATCGAAGTTTACCTTTGCCTGCCTTTGAACGATTCCTTTTTTTATGGAGTTCCGAAACATCTCGAGCCGGAACTTGAAACAGGAAAAAGGATAATAGCACCTTTTGGAAACAGGAAAATAACCGGATATATAAAAAAAATTCTTGATAAAAAACCTGAAATTAATTTTGAAATAAAGGAGATTACAGAAGTATGCGATAAAATCTCCTTTTTCTCGGAAAATCTCCTGACCCTTTTTGAATGGATCTCAAATTATTATATTTACCCTCCCGGTCTTGTAATAAAGTCAGCCCTTCCTTCAGGAATAAACCCTGATATTTCAAAAAAAGTAAAAATTACTGAAAAAGGCCTTGAGCTTTTAAATGATCCCAAAAATTTCAATGAGTTTAAAATATTGAATCTTTTAAGGGATGGAGAAAAAACCGAAAAAGAACTCATTGGTTCAGGTACTGACAAAAAAACTCTTTCGAGCCTCAGAACAAAAAATCTGATTGAATTTGATTTTTTTGTTCCTGAACCAAAAACAAAAGAAAAACTGGAAAAATTTCTTACAAGAAAAAAAACTGAAACAGTTCAAAATCTTACAGAAAAACAGATAAATATTCTTGAGCAGATTCCATTTGAGCGGGAAATTTTAAAAAAGGAAATAACAGCAAAAGAAAAAGGCTCATCTTCTGTAATAAGTGCTCTTATAAAAAAAGGGCTTGTACAGGAAAAGGGAAAAAGAGTTTTAAGAGATCCGCTTGGTGAAGCTGTTGAAAAAGACATTCCCCCTGTTTTAAACGAAGAGCAGCTTTCTGCCTGCGAAAAAATAACCCCTTTTATCGGAAAAGAGTTTAAAAGATACCTTTTATACGGAATAACCGGAAGCGGCAAAACCGAAGTATATCTCAGCCTTGTAAGAAAAGCCCTGGAACTTGGGAAAACAGCCCTTGTGCTTGTACCTGAAATTTCTCTTATTTCCCAGACAGAAAGAAGATTCAAGGCACGCTTCGGGGATAATACGGCTGTAATTCATTCAAATCTTTCTCCCGGAGAAAAACTTGATCAGTGGACTCTTATTGCGGAAAAGAAAAAAACGGTTGTAATCGGGGCAAGATCTGCAATCTTTGCCCCTCTTGAAAACATTGGAGTCATAATTGTTGACGAGGAGCATGACCAGTCATACAAGCAGGACTCAAGCCCTGCATACAATGCCAGGGATATGGCGGTTGTAAGGGCAAAAACCGAAAACTGCCCTGTGGTGCTTGGATCTGCAACCCCTTCGGTCGAAACATATACAAACACTAAAAACAATAAATTTGAAATTCTTCACCTGAAAAAAAGAGCAAACAATGCATCTCTTCCCGAAGTTTCTGTTTATGATCTTAAAAAATCAGCAAAGGATAAAGGAGCATACAGATTTATTTCATACTACCTTGCACTTGAAATAAACCAGCGCCTCAAAGAAAAGGAACAGGTTCTTCTTTTCCTTAACAAAAGGGGATATTCAAGTTTTGTACTCTGCAACATGTGTTCTGAAGCAGTAAAGTGCAGATTCTGCTCGGTTACAATGACGTACCACAAATCGGATGAAAGCCTTGTATGTCATCTTTGCGGGTACAGGCAAAAAGTTCCACGGGAATGTCCCGGATGCGGTAACCCGGAACTTGTCCATCTTGGAACCGGAACCGAAAAAATTGAAAAGGCCTGTGAATTTTTATTCCGTGATGCAAAAATAGTGAGGCTCGATCAGGATACCACAAGAAAAAAAGGAGAACTTGTAAAAAAACTCAGGGCAATAAGAAAAAAAGAAGCAGACATTATAATCGGAACCCAGATGATAGCAAAAGGACATGACTTCCCCGACATTACACTTGTTGGAATATTAAATGCAGACCATGGCTTCAATTTCCCCGACTTCCGCGCTGCCGAAAAAACATTTCA
The DNA here is from genome assembly GCA_050253255.1 of Desulfobacteraceae bacterium. GTDB lineage: Bacteria > Desulfobacterota > Desulfobacteria > Desulfobacterales > JACKCP01 > JACKCP01. The sequence continues at coordinate 2,941 of JBFWJK010000111.1, forward strand.
GGTTCTGTCTCAGGTTGCAGGAAGGACAGGAAGGGGAGAAAAAAAAGGAAAGGTTATAATGCAGACCTACAACCCTGAACATTTTTCAATCCAGACAGCCAAAACCCAGAATTTTACAAATTTCTACAATCAGGAAATAAATTTCAGAAAAACACTTTTTTATCCTCCCTTTGCCAGAATAGGACTTGTAAAAATTTCTGCAGCTGAAGAAAAAACAGCGGAAGAGTTTTCTGAAACATGCAAAAATTATCTGTCAGACATAAAAAACTCATTAAGATCACAGATAATTATCATGGGCCCTGCAAAAGCCCCTGTATACATGACCGCATCAAGATTCCGCTTCCACATTCTTTTGAAATCGAAAATTTCTTCGGAGTTAAATCTTGTGCTGAAAAAATTCAAGGAAAGCTTTCCATCATTTCCGGCAGGCATCAGGGTAACCTTTGATATTGACCCGTATTCAATGATGTAAAAAAACTGCTTCTTAAACACGCTCAGATATCTTCGGATAAAAACCATCAAAACAACAGCTCCCAAAGCATCCCCTGTTTTTGGTCGGGCTGAAAAAAGATCAGCCCATACCAAAATAATTTTATTGATGATAAAAAGCTTATCCTATAAAATCCCCGTGATCTATTACAACAGGGGACAAAAAAATGATTCAGCCATTTTTCGGCATTTTTGTATTTATCTTTATTTCTTTTATTCTAAGTGAAAACAAAAGAAAAATTTCACCAAGATTTGTTGCAGCGGGCCTTTTCTCCCAGTTTTTGCTGGCGGCGGTTCTTTTAAAATTTCCATACTCAAAAGAAATTTTTATTCATTTAAACAAAATAGTTCTTATTCTCGACGAAGCCACAAAAGCGGGAACATCTTTTGTATTCGGGTATATTGGCGGAGGGGATCTCCCGTTTCAGGAAGCTTTTCCCGGAAGATCGTTTTCTCTTGCTTTTCAGGCTCTTCCCATAGTCCTTGTCATAAGTGCAGTCTCATCTCTTCTGTTTTACTGGAAAATTTTGCCCCTGGTGGTAAGAGGGTTTTCATATGTTCTTACAAAAACACTTAAAATAGGCGGAGCTGAAGGAGTCGGGGTTTCGGCAAATATTTTTATAGGAATGGTAGAATCGCCTCTTCTTATAAGGCCCTATCTTAACCAGATGACAAGAAGTGAAATCTTTTCGGTCATGACAACAGGAATGGCCACAATTGCAGGAACAGTAATGGTTTTATATGCAGGGATTCTCTCAGACAAAATACCCGGAATTCTCGGCCATATTCTCACAGCGTCCATAATAAGCGTTCCGGCCGCTCTCATAACAGCCAAAATAATGATCCCTGAAACAAAGGAACTTACAAAGGGAGAATTTTTTGATCCTGAACCTTCCACAAGCTCGATGGATGCGGTTACAAAAGGGACTGTGAGCGGCCTCAATCTATGGCTGAACATTATTGCAATGATAATTGTCCTTGTTGCCCTTGTTCATCTTGTAAATATTTTTCTGTCAATGCTTCCTCTTGCATCGCCTCTGACTTTACAAAAAATCTTAGGATTCTTAATGGCCCCTGTCGCCTGGCTCATGGGGATTCCCTGGAGTGAGGCCTTCAGTGCAGGCTCTCTTCTGGGTACCAAAACAATTTTAAACGAATTCATTGCGTATCTCGAACTTTTAAAGCTTCCCCAGAACTCTCTTTCACCTTCAAGCGAGCTTATAATCACATATGCTCTGTGCGGATTTGCAAATCCCGGAAGCCTTGGAATAATGATAGGAGGCCTTGGAGCAATGGCTCCTGAAAGAAGAAATGAAATAGTGTCCCTTGGATTAAGATCTGTTATTGCAGGAACAATAGCAACCTGCATGACCGGAGCTGTTGCATCTATTTTCATATGAATATGATCTTTCATATTTTCTCAAAGCCGGGAGTATTCAATAAATAGTAATACATTCACGGAAAACTTGAAAATATCTGAAACAGGGTTACACTGAGTAAAAAAAGGAAACAAAAATGCTTACAGCAATAATGAGTGACAGTCACGATCACCTCCACATGATTGAGAAGGCTCTTTCAATATGCAGGCAGAAAAAAATTGAAGCAATAATCCACTGCGGAGATTTTGTTGCCCCTTTCTCCCTAAAACTTCTTGCATCTCTCAACATACCGTTTTACGGGGTATTCGGAAATAATGACGGTGACAGAATCAAGATGATTGAGTATACAAAAACAATCTTAAAAAATGTAAGGCTTTATGAAAGATTCGGAGATATAAAATTAAATTCCAGAAGGATAGCCTTCACCCACTATTTTGATACAGCAAAACCTCTTGCCAAATCAGGCCTGTATGATCTTGTATGTTTCGGACATTCTCATACATGGTATTGCAAAAAAATGAACACATCTGTATTATTGAATCCCGGAGAAATCATGGGAAAGGAAGGAAACCCGGGATTTGCAGTCTACAACACAAAAACAAATGAAATAACAAAGGTGACAATCTGAAATGAAAAAAATTTTATTTTTTACCGCAGCTCTTCTTGTTTTGATTTCAGGCCCTCTTTATGCAGGGAACCCGAAGTTTGAAATAAATGAGCCTGTGGGAATTTATGAGAATATAATTGAAGGTGAAAAACTTGTTCATACTTTTAATTTCAAAAACTCAGGTGATGAAAAACTTGAAATTAAAAATATGAAAGCAAAGGGCTGAGGCTGCGACGTCCTCTCTTTCACAGAGGAAGTCCTGCCAGGTATGACAGGAGAAATCAAGGTAAAAGTCCCGACTTCGGGAAGGGGCGGAAAAACTGTTACAGAAGAATTTTTTGCCTATACAAATGACGATCAGAACAAAAGAGTTCTTCTGAAAGTAATAGCGCAGATAAAATCAGTTGTTTCAATACAGCCTGAAAAAGTTCATCTGTGGGGAAATGCCGGAGAAGAAATCACTGAAACCATCATCATAACCCCCCAGAAAAACTATGAATTCAAAATTCTTGACATAGTTGCCGCAAACGGAAAGGAAATTGAATACAAGGTTGAAAAACTTGAAGACAACTCATACAGACTTTTTGTCGCAAATAAAAAAAATGAAAAGGGGACATACTCAGACATCCTTTTTCTGAAAACAGACAGCAAACTGAAGCCGGCTTTAAGAATAAACATTTTCGGGAATATCAAATAATATGCATTCGCTTCAAAATATAAATACAGTTGTTTTTGACTGTGACGGAGTAATGTTCCAGACAGAAGAACTGAACAGAAAATACTACAATGCAATTCTTGAAAGACTCAATCTTCCGCCTATGACAGATGCCCAGGCAGAATTTGTAAAGATGCATACAGGCGAGGATTCGATAAAGCATCTTTTTGAACACAGAAATATTGATCCTGAACTCATAAGAAAAGAAAGAAAAAGGGTTCCATACATAGAGTTTGTCCCTTATATGGAAATGACACAGCACTTTCTGGAACTTCTGAAGTTTCTCAGAAAAAACAGTTTCAAGACAGGTATTGCAACAAACAGATCGAATACAATGGACAGGGTCATGGATACTTTCGGCCTCAACGAATATTTTGATATTGTTGTAACAGCATCTGACGTTGAAAATGCAAAGCCGCATCCTGAACAGCTCTTTAAAATAAGGGATTATCTTGGTATAAGTTTTGACAACATGATTTATGTGGGAGACTCTTCCCTTGATCAGATTGCGGCTGATGAAGCCGGAGTTAAGTTCATCGCCTTCTGCAATGAAAAACTTAAAGCTGATTTTCACATCTGCGATATGCTTGAAATAAAAAATCTTCTTGCAAAAAACTGTTAAACCGGCCTCATAAAAGCCCTTCAGGCTGGTATCAGAAATTCCTTCACAAAAAAATCAAAAAGGTATAAAAGGATTTTTTACCCTGAATTCAAAGGGACGGAATTCAGGGATGGAATAACAACCCGGAGGTTTACAATGAAAAAGCTTGCACCCTTTATAGCATTAGTTCTTGCAATGGTTCTATGGTCAAGCACCTTTGTCGCGCTCAAATACTCATTCAGATATTTTCCTCCGATGTTTGTAATTTTTTCCAGGATGTTTGTTGCAGCTCTCTGCTTCCTTCCTCTGCTCCCTTTTATAAAACCTGAAAAAATAAGAAAAAAAGACATATACCTCATCATACTGATGGCTGTTCTAGAACCTTGTCTTTACTTTGTGTTTGAGGCCCTTGCCCTCAAAAACACCACATCATCCCAGGCAGGAATGATCACAGCTCTTCTTCCTCTTATTGTTGCTATAGGAGCTGCATTTTTTCTTGGGGAAACAAGCTCAAAAAAAACATATACCGGCTTTGTTCTTGCAATCATCGGAGCGGTTGCCCTCAGTTTTTCAGGAGGAGCCGATGCAGAGTCTCCAAACCCGCTTCTTGGAAACTTCTATGAGTTTCTTGCAATGACATGTGCAGCAGGATATACGCTTTTATTAAAAAGACTCAGCAGCTCATACAACCCATTTTTCCTGACAGCTGTGCAGACTTTCTGCGGATCAGTATTTTTTGCCCTGATACTTTTTGCAGGAAATCTTTCAGGTACATTTGCAATTCCAACTGAGTGGCCTGTATTTCCGGTTTTTATTCTTATCTATCTTGGAATTTTCATTACCATGGGAGCCTACGGACTCTTCAACTACGGAGTAAGCAAAATTCCTGCAAGCAAGGCTTCAGTATTTGTAAACCTTATCCCGGTTTTTTCTGTAATCTGGGGCTGGACTCTTTTAAATGACAAGTTTACAATTATTCAGTGTTTTGCCGGAGCTCTCATTCTAATAGGAGTGTGGATAAGTCAGGATAAAACAGAAAATAAGCCTGTAACCCCCATTCTGGAAACCTGAAACCTTCATTAAATTCAGGAAAGAGTTTATTTTGAAGAATAAAAACTCAATATTTATACCAGAAACAGATCAGAAAACTGAAAGACCTGTTTTCATGGTTCCTGTATCGGCAGGATTCCCCTCCCCTGCGGAAGATTATGTTGAAGGAAGCCTCGATCTGAACAGGCATCTTATAAAGCATCCCGCCGCAACTTTTTTCGTAAGGGTTTCCGGAAATTCAATGGTAAATGCAGGAATTTATCCTGGTGATATATTGATTGTGGACAGGTCTCTTGAAGCTGTTAACAACAAGATTGTAATTGCAGTTTTAAATGGAGAACTCACAGTAAAAAGACTTAAATTAAAAAACAGTGAGATTTATCTTTTCCCTGAAAACCCTGACTACTCCCCAATAAAAATTGAAGAAAATTCTGATTTTGAAATCTGGGGAGTTGCTACAAATGTAATTCACTCTCTTTAAAAATGAAGATTTTCGCCTTAATCGACTGCAATAATTTTTATGTATCCTGCGAAAGGGTTTTTGATCCATCCTTAAGAAAAAAAACTGTGGTTGTTCTTTCAAACAATGACGGATGTGTTGTTGCAAGATCTCAGGAGGCAAAAAAAGCCGGGATCACAATGGGAGTCCCTTTTTTCAAAATCCAGCCCCTCATAAAAAAGCTCGGTATCAGGGCCTTTTCATCCAACTACCCTCTTTACGCAGATATGTCTTCCAGGGTTATGAATATAATCGGAAGCTCATTTCCGGAAACTGAAATTTATTCCATTGATGAAGCTTTTGCAGAAATAAGTCATTTTGCATTCGATATTGAACACTACTGCAGTCAAGTCAGAAACAAAATCTACAGATGCACAGGCATTCCTGTATCAATAGGAATAGGACACTCCAAAACAATGGCAAAGATTGCATCTGAAATTGCAAAAACACAGACATCTTCAGATCTTTTTTCCTTTGTGCACAACAGCCGGACCGATACCTTCCTTAAAAACTTTCCTGTTCAGGATATCTGGGGCATAGGAAGAAAAACTGCATCGTTTCTGATTTCAAAAGGTATTAAAACAGCATTGGAACTCAAGAAATCAAACCCTTTGTATCTCAGGTCCAAAATGGGGATACATGCTGTAAGAATAATTTCAGAACTTAATGACACACCCTGCTACATGCTTGAATCGAATCCTCCTCCATCAAAAACAATAAGGTCTTCAAGAAGTTTTCCAAAACCTGTAAACAGCAAAGAATCTTTAAAAGAGGCGATATCATCGTTTTCTTCCACTGCAGGCCTCAAACTCAGAAAACAGAAATCAAGGGCAGGATATCTGACAGTTTTTTTAATGACCGACAGATTTAAGAATGATTTTAAATTCCTTGCAAAAACAATTGATTTTGAATCTCCTGTAAATGATGATTTCTCCCTTGTAAGTGCATCTGTAAAAGGGCTTGACCAGATTTATTCAAAATCTTTTTCATACAAAAAGGCAGGAATAATTCTCGGCGGCATAAGCCGTGAATCTTTTAATCAGATGACTTTTTTCAATAATAAAAATATTGAAAAAAAAGAGGCTGTAATGAAAACATTTGATGAAATAAATAATAAATTTGGAAGAAATGCCTTAAAAATTTCCTCCTGCGGAATAAACAGCCCCCTTGACTGGCAGATGAAATCAGAAATGCGGTCTCCTATGTATACCACTTCATGGAACGATCTGCCTCAGGCAAGGTAAAACAAAAAAACAATTAAAAGCCTTAACTCTTCAAAAAAATCAGAATACTTTAAAATATTCAAGTACCCTGTAAAGGCTGATCAAAAATTCAGCTCACGACTTTTTTATAAAAATTTAAGAATATCCATTGGATGATCTATTATTTTCCATGCTCCTGCATCAGCCAGTTCTTTTTTCGGCCTGAATCCCCAGGTTACCCCAATGGTTTTAATACCTGCATTTAAACCGGTCTTAATATCAACAGAGGAATCCCCCATAAAAATACAGTCTTCATTTTTTTCACCCATAGCATTTAAAGCCTTATCAGCCATGTATCTGTGGGGCTTGGCAGGATAGTTCTCATTCTGACCTATTACAGCCATGAAAGAAAAATCAGGAATGAATTTCCTTACACATTGCTCCGCCAGAAAGTCGTTTTTATTTGTTACAATTGCAGTTTTTATATTTCTTTTTTTTAATTCTTCAAGAAGATTTTCTATTCCTTCATATGGTTTTGATTTTTCCTGCTCAAGATTTTTGTACTTATCAAGATAATATTCAAGTACAGGTTCTACAAACTCACGGCTTTGCCTGTCTTTTGGCATTGCATTTGTAATCAGTACCCTTGAGCCGTTTCCAAGATAATTTTTTATTCTATTTTCAGGGTGGGAAGGATAACCAAATTTTTCAAGGGCTTTGTTTGCTGCTGCCGCAATATCAGGAAGTGTATTTAAAAGAGTTCCGTCCAGATCAAAGATAACTCCCTTTATTTGTGATACTTTATTTTTTATTGTCATTTTTTCACTTAAACTTTAAATTCATATTAAAACTTATCCTGAACCGGATTTTTCAGGTTTATGTAAATATATAGTAACTGATCCGGCTGAAGTCAAAAAATACCTTGCTCAGAAAACAGGATATGGTGAAATCTTAGCGGATTATTTCAATCAGACCTTTTGAACTGTCCGGATTATGCTCAATTGGCTGAAAAATCAAAAGGATTAAAAAAAGCCTTTCTTTTGAAGGACTTGAATTTTTCTAAAAATTATCAGAAATTTTGTCTCAGAAACTTTGGAGATTTAATCTTAACTTATCGAGTTTTATGTATAATTTTCCAAATATAAGTTATCCGGATAGAAAATTCGATTGCTTGACACTTTTGACGTTATCAACTATGAAAAAAATTTTAATTATACAGATCTACACAATAAATTGTTAAACGTCATTTTCATTCTACCTAAAATATTGATTGACTTTCTAACTGGCCCCAGTTAATCTGGGTTCAGTTAATTAAAAATAGGAGGTAAAGGGCTATGAGAATTCTTTTGGAAAATACGATTCAAGGAGCAAACAGAATTTGGACATCAAAAGTTGAACCGAGGCAGTTATTAAGTCTGTCAAAAAAACCAATCCATCAACAAGGGAGTCTAAGCGTTTTAATGGTAGAGGACCCAACATTTGATGCGCCAAACAACACACTACAATTTAATATTGAATCTGTAATTTTATTGAATCTTGGCAACTCCTCAGAGACAATTGTTGTTGACTCAAGAGAAAACAAATCGGACGCCGAACCTAAAAAATTCACTCCTACTCCTCCCCAAAATATATCTTCTGGCGATACTAATTTTTTGAAAGAACTTCAAAAATTACCGCAAATACAACAGGAAATTGGGGAACAGATACTTTCAGGCGTAAGGAATGAATTTACTGGAGAACTTAAATACTTCCCTAAATCAGGAAAATTTGTTGAAAGTCCAGATAATTTTTGGGTTATCCGAATTCAACCAAGGGCAAAAAACCTCCGTATAATTATATACGGAGAACCCTATGATCATCAAAACTATAAAACCATTCAACTTAAGAGAGACATGGCATCTTACTCAAGTTTTGTCGTTGGTTCAAATGAACAAACCCAAGAGGCGATTAGCGCTATCAAAGATGCTAAAAGATTAAAGTACACTAACAGATGACGTTTAACAATCCAGTGCACAGGACGGCAAAAAGCCGCCGCCTGTGACCTGCAGGTTGGCCCTTCAATAAGGATATTTTCAATGAAAAGAATTTTTGTTTGTATTGCTGTAATATTCTTGCTTTCAGGA
>JBFWJK010000112.1:0-11530 GCA_050253255.1 Desulfobacteraceae bacterium
ACAATAATTTCAATTTATCATAAAATCTATACACATTGTTATAGGACATATTCTTATAATCGCTGTGCCACCATAAATTCGACATTTTGCCGTCCATTTCCGATTTCCTTGGCCAATCTAATTTTTTCCCATAAGTCATAAAATAATTTTCAGAACTACCTGCATTTTTTACTGCTGACATGTCAAAATTGAACTCTTTCATAACAGCATCGTTATTAGCAACTCCGCAAGCCCAGCTGTTACCGGGCACAGCCTCGGCAAGCAGCCAGTCTCTAACATTCACATTCGATGCATCAAGGTTTTCCTTTTTGTAATAATCGACAAGTTCTGGTACTGATGTATAATTCTCTTCAAGAATTGCGCCTGTGTCTTCTCCGCTGAAAATCGCTTCAGGATTTTTAAGAAAAAACGGTTCGCCCTTTAACCTCGTCATGAATTCCTCATCAAGGCTCCCCAGCTCAAAAGTTTTTTCAGTGTTGTTTACACAATAATTATTGACACAAAAAAATCTTTTTAAGATGTTTAGGCAGATCACTAAATATGAGAAAGGATCAAAATGAACAATGATCTTGCAAAAATATTTAACTCCCTGTCAAGCGACAAAAGGCTCAAAATAATCCACAGCCTTGCTGAATGCGGAGAACTGTGCGTGTGTCAGCTTGTTGAGCTTCTCCAGATCAGAGGTGCAACTGTTTCAAACCATTTAACTGTTCTTGAAAATTCTGGTCTGGTAAAAAAAAGAAAGGCCGGTCGATGGGTTTATTACAGCCTTGGATTTGAAGGAAAAGAAATGCAGTCTCTTTTAAAATGTCTTGATCAGTTTTTTTCAAATGAAAATTATAGTGTAAATTCTCCTGAAAAAATTTCCTTCATAAAAAATTCGGACCCCGAAGAAATATGCAGAAAACAGCGGTCAGAAGAATTTTTTTCAGGATAGATCTTTCCATGATTTTTTAAAGGATCGGCAAAGTTAAAAAATCAGAACATAATCTGCATCAATTATATATAAATTAAAAGCAGGCCTGATAAATTCTCAAAGCCTGCTTTTATATTTTATTCATTCAGATTTAGTTTATTAATAAGCCTTTCAGATAAATCAGCCTATAACCACAAAATTGAATCGTGGATTATTTTTTTCTCGCCAAGTTTTATCAGAACTTTTTCAAGTTCCAGTCTTGTTTCTTTCTTCATATGTGCACTCCCTGTGATTGTATATTCTATTTATGTTTTGCCTATCTATCTTATTTTTAAATTAATACCCATATATGATAAGTCAAGTCATTGTGCACAGTGAAAGAGAAAACTTTACAAAATCTGAGTATTTTCTACAATTGTCACTGAATAGAATAAATCTTGAATCAGATCCCGGAGATTTTATGAAAAAAATAATTTTTATTGGCTTGTTAATAGTTATTTCATCTATTGGAGCATACCATTATTTTCAAAATATCACAGATAAAGAAACAGATGATGCGTCTGAAACAGAGTCTCTTGTACACCCTCTTCACACCCATCTCAAAATTATGATGAAAGACGATCTCGATAAAATAATGGAAAGAAAGTACATAAGAGTCTTAACCACGGTCAATAAAACAAATTTTTACATAAGCAACGGCAATCTGTACGGTTTTGAATATTCTCTCCTGAAAAAATATGAAAAATATTTAAACAGAAACATAAAGCGCAATAATTTAAAAACAGTAATGGAATTCATTCCTGTATCGCGCGATCAGCTTATACCCATGCTGAACCAGGGATACGGAGACATTGCTGCAGCAGGACTGACAATCACTCCCCAGAGACAGGAAGAAGTCGACTTTACAATCCCTTATCTTACAGATATCAATGAAATTATAGTCACTCCTGAAGACGGATTTTCACCTGAATCAAAATATGATCTTTCAGGAAAAAAAGTTTGGGTAAGAAAAAGCAGCAGTTACTACGAAAGCCTTGAAAAACTGAACTCAGAACTCGAGAACATGGGAAAGAAGAAAGTTCGGATTATTCCCGTGGATGAAAATATTGAAACAGAGCAGATTCTTGAAATGGTAAATTCAGGTGCTGTTGATGCTGCTGTTTCAGACACCCATATTGCAGAAATCTGGAGTGAAGTTTTAGAAAATATCGAACTTCATGATAATGCTGTTTTAAGGTCAGATTCACAGATTGCGTGGGCAGTCAGAAAAGACAACCCTGAACTCAAAAAAAGCCTGAACAGTTTTTTAAAGAACAATAAAAAAGGGAGTCTCACAGGTAATATTTTTTTTAACAGATATTATAAGAACGCCAAAAAACTTAAAAATCCTGAGAAAATTGAAAACTGGGAAAAATTAAACACATATAAGGACTATATAAAAAAATTTTCCGCTGAATATAACTTTGACTGGCTCCTGATAATGGCTGTAGCTTTTCAGGAATCAGGATTTGACAACTCAAAAGTCAGCCACAGAGGAGCTGTGGGAATAATGCAGATGCTCCCTTCAACAGCAGCTGACAGGAAAATAAATATCAGGGACATCAAAAAGCCTGAAAACAATATTCACGCAGGAATAAAATACCTTGATTTCATAAGAAACAGATATTTTTCTGATGAAAAAATTGAGGAAAAAGACAGGATAAGACTTACTCTGGCAGCATACAATGCAGGGCCTGCAAAAATAAGAAAAGCAAGAAACCGTGCAGAACAGATGGGGCTTGACCCGAATAAGTGGTTTAGAAATGTTGAAATCGGAGTTCTCAGAACAATTGGAAATGAACCGGTGGAATATGTCAGCAATATCAACAGGTACTATATCCTGTACAGCAATATTTATTCTGAGCCCCTTGATAAATAACCCTTTAAAGAAAGTAAGATAATGACCACAGGCGATGTTTTCGACAGATATGCCGCTCTATACGATTTGTCCCGTAAAAAACTGATCCCCTGTTTCGATGATTTTTATCAGACAGCGACAGCAATAATCCCTTTCAGCAAAGAACAGCCGATTGAAGTTCTCGACCTGGGCTCGAGAACTGGTTTGATGGCCGGACTTACAGCAGCCCTTTATCCAGACTCAGAAATTGACCTTGCGGATATTGCCGGAAAAATGCTTGATGAGGCCCGAAAAAATTTAAAAGACTTTCAAAATAAATTCAACTTCATTGTTTCCGATTATTCAGAGGACATTTCATTCAACAGAAATTACGATTTAATAATATCCTCCCTGTCAATTCATCATCTTTCAGGTAAAAATAAGCAGAAGCTGTTCCATAAGATTTTCAGTCACCTTAAATCCGGGGGGATTTTTATAAATGCAGACCAGGTACTTGGGGAAACAGAAGAAATTGATAAAATTTACCGTCAGACATGGATAGAACAGGTTAAAAAAAGAGGTACTGATGAAAATGAGCTTGCTGCCGCCTTTGAAAGAATGAAAGAAGATAAGATGTCTTCTCTTTCTTCCCAGCTGCAGTGGCTTAAAGATGCAGGTTTCAGTCAAGTGAACTGCTGGTTCAAGAGTTTCAGTTTCGTAGTTTACAGCGGTACCAAGCAGTAAATAAGAGCCTGATGACGGAAAAACTCATTTTGAATATAGTAAGCACCTCCCTGTTCATAAAAATGGATGCCAAATGTTGAAAAGAATACTAATTAACTGAATTTAAACAATTATTTTTTAACAAACTTATCAACATCAATAAAAATGCATCTTTCTTCAGGCTTTGGCAGCATTTTTATAAAATTACACGTAACCACTAATATTTAAGAAATACAGCCCATGCAAAAAACAAAGTAAAAATCACTTGCATTAAAAGACGACCGATCATATTATAACTCCATTATGTCGAGACCAAGAAAAAGTTCACATATCAGAGAAAAGCTTATTTCAGAAGGCACAGAACTTTTGAAGCTGAAAGGCTACCATGGAACCGGGATTAAAGAAATCCTTGACAGGGTAAATGTTCCCAAAGGCTCATTTTATAATTTTTTTGAAAGCAAAGAAAAGTATGTTGCTGAAATAATAGAAAATTATAATATGGAAGTTTTAAAGGAAGTCGATACTTTCATAGAAAAATCCAGCAAAAATCCCCTTGAAAAAATAATAAATGCCTATTCATATGTAATTAAGGAAATTGAAAAAACCGGGCTTACCGGATGTCTTGTTGGAAATCTTGCAGCCGAGCTTGGAGATTCAAGCAAAGAGTGTCTTTTTCAGATGAAAAACGGAGTAAAGCTCTGGAAATCCAGATTTGTATCGCTTTTTCAGGAGGCTCAGGAAAAAAATCTTTTGAGAAAGGACATATCTGCTGAAAACATGGCAGATATTTTCTGGAATTCATGGCAGGGAGGACTTTTAAGAATGAAGATTGAGGGCAATACAGAGCAGCTTGAAATGATTCTTGATAAGTTGCTGAATACTTTATTCAGAATTTAAAACCTAAATTAAGCGTTTCAGATTTTTAAATCAAGAATTTTTTAATGAATTAAGCTTGTTATATTTAAAAATATGAAACCCTTCGGGCTTTCCAATTTTGCCGAATTGTATCAAGCATAGCATAAGTATAGCCTGATACAATTTGCCTTGTATATGCGGCAAACTTGAAAATCGCTCAATTCAGGTAAAGATAAATTTTTTTTAAACCATAACAAGACGACTGGTCTAATATTAATTTAAAAGGGAGATAAAACATGACCAACCCATTTGAAAACTGCAGAATCGGAAACATTGAAGTAAAAAACAGATTTATAAGATCTGCAACACATGAAAGCATGGCACAGGACGGACATGTTTCTGAAAACATAATAAATATGTACAAGGATCTTTCTGAAGGCGGCACAGGACTTATAATTACCGGTTATCTGAGCTTTGCCTCTTCAGACAGTCATTCTCCTTCAACAATGAGAATTTCAGACGATGAATTTATTCCGGGACTTGCAGAACTGACAAAAACAGCACATGATCTTGGTACAAAAGTTGTTGCACAGATCAATCACTCAGGCTCACAATTGTTTTCAAAACCAAAAAACAGGGTTCTTGCACCATCTGATGTTGTTGATCCGGTAAATGGAATAAAACCAGAACCTTTTTCAAAAGAAGAAATGGACTCTTTTATAAAAGAATTCGGGGAGGCTTCTTTACGTGCAAAAAAAGCAGGGTTTGACGGAGTTCAGATTCATGGTGCACACAGCTACCTTTTGAGCAAGTTCTTAAGCCCGAAATACAATACAAGAAATGATGAATACGGCGGAAACATTGAAAACAATACAAAAATTATTGTTGAAATCATTAAAGAAATAAAAAAACAATGCGGTAATGATTTCCCTGTATGGATAAAACTCAACGGCTCCGATTTTGAAGAAAACGGAATTACAGATAAAGATTTTTACAAAGTATGTGAAATAATTTCAAAAAACGGTATTGATGCAATTGAAGTAAGCAGCGGAGTTCCTACAGGAAAATTCGGGCCTTCAAGAACAATTAAGCACAAAGCCTATAACTTTGACTTTGCAAAAAATATTGCCTCAAACCTGAAAACTGACACAATTGTTGTTGGCGGTTTAAGGGAAATTGATTTAATTGAAAATATTTTAAAAGATTCTGAAATTAAAGGAGTTTCTCTTTCAAGGGCACTTGTGAGAGAGCCTGATCTTATTAAAAGATGGGAACAGGGGAAAAGAGAACCTGCCAGATGCGTAGCCTGTAACGGCTGCTACAATCCAAAAGGAACAAAATGCTTTTTTACTTTAAATGATGAGGAGAAAAAATTTCAGAAAAAGGTTATGAAGCTCATGGGTTTTACAAAATAAAAGCTATGCAGGTATTTACCTTAAAAGTAAATTTTGTTTAAAACGGATATAACCGTTTAATTTTTAAACAAAATTTACCAACAATATTTTAAACATTTTTCACAGGTTTTGAACAAAACAGTTTAAGGGAGAAAGATTATGGAAGAAAAAAAGGTTCTTCATCCCTTTGACCAGGCTGTGAGCCTGGTCAGAAACTCAGATACATACACAGGCAGGGCATCTGATCTTTATGAAAACATGGTCGGGCCTTATGGAGGAGCGCTTGCAGCAGTTCTTTTGAACTCTGTTATGATTCACCCGGAATCACTTGGTGATCCTCTGGCCCTGACAGTAAACTACGCAGCACCGGTAAAAAAGGGAGAGTTTCAGATAAAATCTGTACCGGTCCGTACTAACCGCTCAACCCAGCACTGGTATATCAGCCTGTCACAGGATGGAGCCACTGCAGTAACTGCCACAGCAGTAACTGCAAAGCGAAGAAAGACCTGGTCTTCACAGGAAAAAAACATGCCGGAAGTGAAACATTTCAGTGAAGTTCCACCTGTTTCTGTAAAAAATCTTCCGGTCTGGTTCAGTCAGTATGATACCCGCCCTGTAAAGGGAAGCATTCCCCCTCTTTTTGAAATAAAAGGAGAACAGCCTTTTACATCAGCGCACAGTACTCAATGGATCAGGGATAACCCTGCCAGAAAAATTGATTTTTTATCATTGACTGCTTTTGCCGATTCGCCGGCACCAAGTGTTTATGTAAGAAGAAACAAGTTTGTCCCGGCCGGAACAGTTTCTTTTACAGTTTATTTTCATGCGACAAAAGAAGAGCTTGGTCTTTCAGGGGAAAACTTTGTTCTGGTTGATGTCAAAAGCAGCAGAATTCACAACAGCTACTGCGATCAGTCAGGCGAAGTATGGTCTGAAAACAACGTACTTCTTGCATCAACATCACAGGTTATATATTTTAAGGAATAGCAGGCAGTATTTATTGACGGCACTCCGGACAAAAACTCCGGAATGCCTGATTTAAAACAGGTATCAGTTCCAGATTCCCATATCAGCAGCATTTTTTATCAATTCATCCCTGAAGTCAGGGTGTGAAATGCTTATAAGAGCTTTTGCCCTTTCAATGGTTGATTTTCCCTTAAGCTGAACTATTCCAAATTCAGTTGCAACATAATGAACAAGAGATCTCGGCAGGGTTACTATTGATCCGGGATTAAGAGTCGGTACTATTCTTGAATGTTTTTTGCCTGTTTTATCTGTATATGTTGAACTTAGTCCGATTATTCCTTTTCCGCCTCTTGAGCCAAAAGCCCCGAAAATGAAATCGAGCTGTCCTCCTGTTCCCGAAACCTGTCTGGTTCCTGCAGATTCCGAGCAGACCTGGGTAAAAAGATCTATCTGGACTGCATTGTTTACAGCCACAACCTTTTCATTAAGTGCAATTACCTTTGGGTCGTTGATGTAATTCACAGGATATGAGGCACAAGACGGGTTTGAATCAAGAAAATCATAAAGCTTGGATGTTCCAAGTGCAAAAGTATAAGCCATCTTGTATTTGTCTATTGTTTTGTTTGCTCCGGTAATTTTACCCTGATTGTAGAGATC
Organism: Desulfobacteraceae bacterium; assembly: GCA_050253255.1. GTDB lineage: Bacteria > Desulfobacterota > Desulfobacteria > Desulfobacterales > JACKCP01 > JACKCP01. Next base: position 7,388 of record JBFWJK010000112.1, read on the forward strand.
AACATAAGAGTCAACAAGCATTTCTGTATGAACTCCAAGATCTTTGAGACTGCTGTCTGCTATGAGGCTTCCTATTACATTCGGAAGCCCTCCGATTCCAAGCTGAAGACAAGAGCCGTCTTCAATTTCCTTCATTATATGTTCAGCTATTTTTATATCGGTCTGGGAAGGAGACAAAGGAGGTACTTCAGGAAGAGGATTTGATTTTCCTTCAACTATTTTATTCACCCTTGAAATATGAATCGACTCCTGATTTCCTCCAAGGCATTGAGGAATATTTTTATTTATTTCAAGAATTATGGTTTTTGCCTTGTCTATGACAGCAGATGCAAAAGAATTTGAAATACCGAAATTAAAATATCCTTTAGAATCCATTTCACTTACACTGATAAATGCGGCATCGTAATCCTTGTATTTCCTTATGACTCTGGGTCCCTGATGATATGTGAAAGGAATATAACTGCAAAGTCCTCTTTTATGGAGATTGCGGCTCACCCCTCCAAAATGCCAGTCACTTAAAATAAAACGCTTTCTTTCAGGATCTTTTTCTAAAACTTCAGGAACTTTTGTAAAACATGTGCTTTCTATGTATACATTTTCAAGTTCATCTGATCTTTTTGCAAGTGACATATCAAGTGTTTCTGGAAAAAGAGCAAACTCGCTGTAATAAATCCTGTCTCCTGAATTAATTATCTTTACTGCATCATCTGCAGAAACAAGCTTTTCCTGGTATTCAGCCCTAAAGTCATTCTTCATTTTTTCCTCTTTTTTTGTGGAATTAAAATGATCAGCAAAATTTTTGTTATGGAGAAACCATATATAGGTCTATTTATCAGCTGTCAAAAGGTTCCCGGGTTAACTCCTGAAACTCATGTTTTTAAGCAATATTTCCAATATAATTCTGTGATTTCTGTTAATTATGATGAGCATTTTAATGAAAACCGTCAATTTTATACAAATACTTCATAAACGATGTATTTGATCCACACGGAAAAAAGAATCAAACCACAGAGCAGAAGAATCCAGTTTTTTCCAGATTGGTATTGACTTGTCACTGGCAAGTTTTCTAATTTTAAACAAATATTCAAAACAAGAGGAGAAATTTTATGAGAAAGCTCTGTCTAAACGTGATTCTTTGCATTTTTATGGGAGCCGGCGGTTTAATAGCAACTCCATTAGACTCTGAAGCCATGGACAGCAAATGGTGTTCTGCAGTCTGGAAAGGCCAGGGTTCAGGAAACTATGCCTTGAAAGGAGGCTCTTCTTCAGCAGCAGACCTCAGAGTTATCGGAAGATTTTCAAAAAGCCAGCAGGCAAAAAATGCAGCTCAGCCCTATGTGAACAGTGGGTATTATCTTATAGGGCCCTGCAGATGTGACAAAGCATGGGTTTTTCACAGCTGGATATCACAAAGAGGGTCAAGACATACCAGCCAGCAGGATCTTGTAAACTGGAACAGAAATTACAACCTTAAGCATTACGGAACAGCAAACCCGTAATTCATATTTCTTTCTACAGAAAAAGCGACTCCCGGACTATTGTCCGGGAACAACAGAAAACCGGCTTACCAGCCTGTATGATAAAAATCATTATAAAACAAATTCTCAGTTTATAATCTGTATTCACTTTCTTTTTATTGAGTCTGCTGAAACATCCCATAAAAATTGCTGAGTTTCCATATAAGGAGCCTCATTAAAAACTCTTCTCAACTTTTTATCTGTCAAAGTTAAAGGCATATCAGATTCCAGAATAAGAATCCCGTCATTGTGCCATCCTTTAATCTCTATTGTTCCGGGATATGGATCAACACTTAACAGAGGCCTGACAATTCCACCCAGGCCGGATTCTTCCGGGATAAAGACATGTTTCATTTCAAATACATCCACAACCGGATGCCCCTCGCTTTCTGAAAGAACTGCCAAATATGTGTCAGAAGGTGATATTTCTATCTGCCAGACCCGGTGCATAGATATATCGGGTGTATTTGCAATTATTTCAACCGGGCTGTCTTTTTTCAATCTATACCAGATTGGACCCTCTCTGAAATCTGATATTACCATTATTCCGGAAGAGACCTCATTGTTCATAGGACTGAAAACAGCATTTTCAGCTTCAATGATAATTCTGCTATCGTAGACACATCCGTTGATAATCCAAAAAAACAATAAAAAACAGATAATTAAAATTCTCATGCGAAGCTTTCCAATGAGTGTTTCCAGGCGGTAACCTGCTATTTCAAAAATGATCAGATATCAACATCATTTCGATGTCAAATATGTGCATAACAAACATAAACAATTGAAATAAATAAGTTATTTTTCAACATTTTTATAAACAACATTAATCTTTATTTTATCGGAACGTCCAAAATCATCAGATACAGAAACAACATGGCTGCCTTCATCTGCTTCCCACAGAAATACTTTTTCAGGATTAGATTTTCCAAGATAATTTGTATTTGAAAACCAGTATAAATTTACAACTCCCGGGCCGCTTGATGCTTTTAAAGGAATTTTTCTGTCATTTTTAAAAATAATATAATCAACTCCTGATGACGGAGAAATTATTTCAGGAGAAATTCCATAATCTGTAAAACCTGAAACCATGCATTCCTTTTTAAATGGAGGAACAGTTTTTTTATAAATCCCGCCTTTTTCAAAAAGATTTTTCATATCATCTGACCAGAATTCATAAATTTTTATTTCCGTTTCTTCCGGTGTAAATCTGCAGTCTCTTAAACCTGTTTTTTTATCAATAAAAACAGGCCTGTGAAGATTGGAAACATCAATTGGAGAAACTCCTGGAATAAACCAGGCTTTGGTTGTGTGGGGAGTATATTTTCCTGGAAGTTTTCCGCAGTCTTCACATACATCAATTTTTTTTACATTTAGATTTTCGGGCATTTCATTACCTGATTCAGGTATTTTGTAATTTCTTACCTGATTTATTAGATCAAAAAATAAAGGGCCTGCCCCTTTTCTTCCGGTAAATGAAGGATTTCCCTCTCCATTGAAATTTCCTACCCATACAATCAAAACATAATTGTCAAAAATTCCTGCTGCAACTGCGTCCCTGAACCCATAGGAAGTTCCTGTTTTCCATGAAACTTTTCTGTTTTCTTTTTTAAATTCTTCAAATCCATCCGGCGGAGGATTTTTGGAAAGCTCATTTTTTATGATAAAAGAGGCTTCCCTGCTCAATACTCTTTTTGTATTTTCACTTGATTTTTCATCTTTGAGAAATTTCAGGCTTTTAAACTCACCAAGATTTCCAAGCACGCAATAAAGGGAGGCAAGCTCTAAAAGAGTTGTTTCTCCGCCTCCCAAAACCAGTGAAAGTCCGTAGAATTTTTTGCTTTTTAATCCCTTAACCCTGCATGAGTATAAAAAATCATGGAGATCAGGATTTTTAATTTTTGATGCAAGATATACAGCCGGAAGGTTTCTGCTTTTTCTCAAGGCATCCATGGCAAAAACAGGGCCTTCAAATTTTCTGTCGTAATTTTCAGGTGAAAAACCTCCAAAAGATGCCGGAGAATCCTTTAAAAGAGTTTTGGAATGAATAAGCCCCTGATCCAGTGCAAGAGCGTAAACAAAAGGCTTTAAAGAAGACCCCGGAGATCTTTTTGAAGTGCATCCGTTTACCTGCCCCTGAATTTCATTGTTAAAATAATCTGCCGACCCTGCCATGGCTTCAACTTCACCTGTTTTATAATTTACAAGAATACAGGCTGCATTTCTTATTCCTAAAATCTTTTTTTTCTCAATATAAGAACTTATTCTTTTTTCAATTATTTCCTGAAGTTTTAAATCAAGAGTTGTCTTAAATATTTTTTTTAAAAACAGATCTTTTTTTTCCATAAAATCTGTAAAATGGGGTGCTTTAAAAGGAATATCACTTATTCTGAAATATTTGAGGGGAAGAAAATTTTCGTCTTTGCCAAGAATTGAAACAAGTCTTTTTTTTGCTTTTTCAAGCTCTATTTCATTTTTTTTGAATGCAGGATATCTTTTTGAAGGATTCTGGGGAATAACGGCAAGTGCGCATGCTTCATAAAAATTAAGATCTGAAACAGATTTATGAAAAAAAATTTCCGAAGCTGTTCCAACGCCTTCAATATTTCCGCCGTATGGAGCAAGATTA
>JBFWJK010000113.1:0-11473 GCA_050253255.1 Desulfobacteraceae bacterium
GTTTGCGGATAAGGCAGGTCATTTGATAATGGCCTGCTTATGCTTTCTAAAAAAATAAACGGGGAAAATATGGCAGAAAAAAAAAATCTGAGTATTGTTGAAAAAAAAATTGAAGCTTTAAGAACGAAAAGGGAATCAATTCTTAAGATGGGGCCTGATAAGGCTCTGGAAGAGATTCTTGATTATAATGAATGTCATGCTCTTGTTCATTCTTTCCCTGAACAGTCTCTTTATATGCTTATGCACGAAGCAGGACATGAAGATTTTCTGCCTGTTTTATCCATGGCAACAAAAAAACAATGGGAATACATTGTAGATCTTGAAATATGGGAAAAGGATGAAATAGATATATCCCGTGCTTCCTACTGGCTTGGAATTCTGCATATGGCAGATCCTAAAAGACTTGCCGACTGGCTTCTGGATGATCAGGAAGATTTTTTGACCTATTTTCTGAGAAACAGGATCGATGTTGTGCTGCGGGAACATGATGAAGATCCCTCACTTATTCCTGATGACTACATCACTTTTGATGATGTTATTTATTTCAAGGTTCTGGAATCAGCTGAAGACAAAACCCTTCCAATTGAAATAAAAAGCCTTGTGACTGATATCCTGGCACGAATTGCAGACAGGTCATACCGGGACTTTCAGACTGTCATATTTATCTCTGCGGGTGTAATAAATGCTGAGCATTCAGAACATCTTTTCAGATTCAGGAACTCAAGGCTGGAAGAAAAAGGGCTTATACCCTCACATGAAGCAATAGAAATTTTTGCTCCGGTAAATTTGAAAAAGATAATAAAAAGATCTGAAAACAGAAGTCTGCCGGGAAAAGTTATTTTTGATGAGCAGGGCAATTTTAATTCGGGAGAGCTGGCCGATATTTTTTCAGTAAACAATTATTTCCTTGAATCCGATGATTTTTCGCTGGAATTTGTTGCACTGTGCAATCGCATAATTTCAGCCGAGCAAAAAAAAATCAGAACAAGAGAAGAACTTTCAAGGCTCGTGAAAAGGGTTTCGGGCGTGTTAAAGATAGGTGCTCAGTATCTTGGAAATTTTGATGAAAAAACAGGTGAAAAAAAACTTATGGAATCTGTTTTTTCAAATTATTATACATCAGACCTTTTCAGGGCAGGCAATACTCTTATCAGAAATCTAAGAGACAAGGTTCTCAAGTGGCAGAGAAATTCATTTATTATGAAAAACTCACTCAGTCTCAGTTTTCTGGGAGAAAGATGGTTTGGAATTACAGGCGGTCTTATAGCCTGGCCAGCTGTTTATTTTGACAATTACGAAACTTCAGCAAATATTTATAAGGAATTTTCTTCTGTAGATGAAATAAGAAAAACTGAAACTGAAGTAGATAATCTTGCCGCTGTTGATGATCTTCTCGGACTTCTGGGTGTAAAAGAAATAAGAACCGATGATCTTTTCATCAACTGGCAGAACTTTATTCTTACACTCTGGGCAAGGGACTGGCTTCATCTGGAGGAAAGCGTTTTTGAACCGGTCAAAACCGATGATTTCAAGAAATTCTACAAATGGCTATGGGTTGAAGACAACGGTATAAAAACGCCTGGAAAAGAAAAAAAGCAGGATTTTCTGAACTGGATTGTAAGAATAACAGAAATTAATCCTGAACTTCTTCTTGAAAGGCTTGGCCCTGTTTTTGACGAGCTGTTTGAGCTTGTAGAGGAGGAACTTGGAAATGTTGATCTCAAAAATATTGACCCGAAGTATATTTCGCTTTTTATCTTGAAGTAGGATAAAATTATTTTTCTATTTCTTTCAGGAGGTCTTTCATTACCTTGCCGGCGCTTCCGAAAAGAGTGATATCTGCAACTGAATCTGTAAGAGGTGTCGGCTCGGGATTTATTTCTATGACAAATGCTCCTGATGTTTTTGCCGTAACAGGGATCGATGCTGCGGGCTGAACAACTGCTGAGGTTCCCACAACAAGAATAACCTGGCACTGAGAAGCCAGAATACCTGATCTTTCAAGAGCTTCTGATGGTATCATTTCTCCGAAAAAAACACAGTCAGGTCTGAGTATTCCGCCGCACTTTCTGCATACCGGCGGGATTATAGAAAGGTCAAGTTCTTCAAGGCTGACTTTATCAAGACATTCCATACAGTAAAATTTTGCGAAACTGCCGTGGAATTCTATAACGTCAGTGTTCCCGGCCCGCTGATGAAGACCGTCTATATTCTGGGTGATTACAGAATTTAAAAGCCCTTTTTTTTCCAGTTCAAAAAGGCCTGTGTGCCCGGGATTTGGCTCTGCATTTTCAAGTGTTTTTTTCATGTCACTCAGGAAAACGCTCCAGACTTCCTTGGGATTTTTTAGGAAATATCTTATTTCTGCATACTTCATGGGATCGTATTTTTCCCATAAAGAACCTTTCCCTCTGAATGGAGGGATTCCGCTTTCAACTGAAATTCCAGCTCCTGTAAGAGCAATTGTGAGTTTTGATTCTTTTATTTTTAAGGCGGCTTTTTCAATAAGAGGATTCATTTAAAGTCCCTGTGGATTTTTTCTTAACTGAAAGTTTTAATCAGGTTAGAGGTTTATTTCCATTCCGGCACATATTCCAAATACTTTGGTTCCTGTTCCGCTTAATTTGGATCTGACTGATTCCACAAGAATATCCACATCATTATCTGTTTTATCCTGATTATGGTGGAAAAGGCCAAGTTTTTTCACATTTGAAAGCTTTGCAAGACGGGCGACCTGGCTTACGCTTGAATGGCCCCATTCTTTTCTTTTGAGGTAGTCTTCGTCTGAATATTCGCAGTCGTGGATCAAAAGATCGCAGTTTCTGGAAAAAGCTGCATATTCTTCAATGGTTTTACCGTTTTCGTGAATATGTCCAAGTTCATTATCTGTGAGAAAAACAAATGTTTTTTGGTTTTCAGTGAACTTGTATCCGCAGCCGGAGTTTGGATGACTCAGATTTATAGGGTCGATTTTAATAGTGTCTATTTTAAAGCCTCCGGGACATCCTTCTTCATAAGTGATGGATGCTTTGATGTCTGTATATTTGATAGGAAAATTGGGAGGAGACATTACCCGTTTCATCATTTCTTCTGCATATTTCCCGGGATGAGGACATCTGATTATATTGAGTTTTGTTTTTGAAAGAAATATCGGTTTGAAAAAGGGAAATCCCATTAAGTGATCCCAGTGGGCATGGGTAAAAAGCATATGATATGATGAGTTGTTTTCATTTATAAGCTTGTTTCCAAGATTTCTTATTCCGGTGCCTGCATCGACAATTATGATTTCATTATTGCTGCTTCTGATTTCCATACATGTTGTATCACCGCCGTACTTTAAAAAATCTTTTCCCGAAACAGGTATGGAGCCCCTTGCACCCCAGCATTTTATAAACATTTATGACCTTCCTGAGATTTCTTGTAATGAGCAATGAAAAGGAAAATGATATATAATACTTTTGCCTTAAACTGTCCCAATTGTCAACTTTTCAGGCATGTTTTATATTTTCCGGATTATCGGGTATTCAACTGCTTCTTCAGTAAAGTCTGAAAACACTGGATTATAAATCAGTACATAATGCATGAACCAAAAAAACATGAAACACTTGATTTAGGTAAAAATCGATGAATTGAACACCATTATATTGACAATGCACCCGGCTTATTCTATTGAATTATGTTTACAACCATGAGAGAACAAACACATTCGGACAATGTGTAAACAAGATATTCTTTAATTTAAAAAATAAACAGTAAAGGAGTTTTGTATGGCTCAGCTGATTGCAGACAAAAGAGATGTTGATTTTGTATTACATGAACAGTTTTCAATCGGAGATTTTTCAGAATATGATAAATTTTCTGATTACAATAAAAAAACCATAGATATGATAATGAAAGAGGCTGTAAACCTTGCTGTAAAAGAAATTCTTCCGTTGCAGAAAATAAGTGATGAAGGCTGTGTCTTTGATGCAGGCAAAGTAAATGTTCCAAAGGAATATCACAAGGTTTACAAAAATTATTGTGAAGGCGGCTGGCTTGCAATGTATGACGATCCTGAATGGGGCGGGCAGGGAATGCCGAAAACTGTATCTCTTGCTGCAAACGAATATTTTTACGGTGCCTGCAACTCTTTTATGCTTTTTCACATGCTTTCACACGGTGCTGCAAAACTTATTGAAAATTACGGAACTGAAGATCAGAAAAATAAATGCCTTAAAAATATGTATTCAGGAAAATGGTCAGGCACCATGCTTCTTACTGAACCTGAAGCAGGTTCGGATGTTGGTGCTCTGACAACTACAGCTGTAAAAAATCCTGACGGAACCTATTCAATAAAAGGCCAGAAAATTTTCATATCCGGCGGTGAGCAGGACATGGTTGAAAACATTATTCATCCAACCCTTGCAAGAATTGAAGGTGCGCCTGAGGGTACAAGAGGGATTTCTCTTTTCCTTGTTCCAAAATTCAGAATAAATGACGACGGAAGTCTCGGTGAATTCAACAATGTTGAATGTACAGGGATTGAACATAAAATGGGACTTCACGGAAACTGCACATGTTCACTTGATCTAGGCGGAAAAGGAGACTGCATAGGAACTCTTATCGGCGAAGAAAACAAGGGTATGGCAGCAATGTTCCAGATGATGAACGAAGCAAGACAGATGGTCGGACTTCAGGGCTTTGCCAATGCAACAGCTTCATATATCTATGCAATGAACTATGCAAGGGAAAGAAAACAGACCAAGCACATGACTGCAGCTCCAGGTTCCGGCCCGGCTTTTATAATCGAGCATCCGGACGTTAAAAGACAGCTTCTTTTCATGAAGTCACATGTTGAGGGAATGAGAAGTCTTATTTACTACGGAGGCCTTTTGTATGACAAAATGGCTGTTTCAGACGATGCCGATGAAAAAGCAGCTCTAAGCGGAATTCTTGAAGTTCTTACACCAATCATCAAGGGTTATATTACAGACCGGGCTTTTGAAGTATGCAGCTATGGTGTTCAGGTTTACGGCGGATACGGTTTTATAGAAGAATATCCAGTTGCCCAGCTTTTAAGGGATACAAGAATTTTCCAGATTTATGAAGGAACAAACGGAATTCAGTCAATAGACCTTCTTGGAAGAAAGCTTGGAATGAAAAAAGGGAAGCCTTTCATGGATTTTCTAAATGAAATTCAGAAAACAATTTCTGAGGCAATGAAAGTTGATGAAGTAAAAGAACTTGCAGCTGATTTTTCTGCATATTTTGAAAAATATGCAAAAACAGCAAAAATTCTTGGAGAAAAAGCGGGCTCTGATGAAGTTTTAAAGGCATTTTCTTTTTCTCTGCCTTTCCTTGATACAACAGGTGATCTTTCAATGGCGTGGATGCTTTTGTGGAGAGCTTCTGTTGCAGCTCCTAAAATCGGACAGAAGAAAAAGGACGATAATTTTTACAAGGGGCAGATAAATACAGCCAGATACTTTATAAAAACAATTCTTCCTGTATCTTCAGGAAAACTTGATGCAATTGCCCGTACTGACAGTTCAATTGCTGATATGGAAGATCTGATGTTTGGAAGCAAATAAAACTTTGGTTTTAAGTTGATTGATAAAAGGCCGCTTTGAATTTTAAAGCGGCCTTTGACTTTTTAAGGAAATATGTAATTTAAATTCAGATGTTTATTCCTTTCAGGATTATGTCGTCTTCTTTTACACCTATATCTTCGGCTATTACACTGCATTTTGCCTTTAAAAGAAAAAATACGCTTCTTTTTTCATGTGAAAGGCCTTCATAATTCCCCTGCCCCTTGCTTATTACAAGGTCTGAACTGTGAAACAGGTTTTTAAAATCTTTGTTTGCCCTCGATAAAACAGCACCCGGAGAATCAACTCCTGAAGATACAATTTCAGATATTTCTCCAAGACCCGAGCGGACTGCATCATCATATGTTACATCATTTATCACAGGAATATCTCTTACCGCATAATAAACCGTTTTTTTAAGCTGTTTTATCAAAAGAGTGTCAAATACCGACTCTCCGCAGTTATCTCCAACATAAAGGACAGATTTTGATTTTTTTAGTATTTCTTTAAATGCTTCATAATCAAAAATTCCAAAATCCTGATCAAGAATTTTATTCAGGTCTTTTGAAATATCAAATTTTTTATCCACACCCAGGTCAATAACATTGCCTGCAATGGAAATTCTTATTGCACAAAGGAGAGGATCTTTTGACTGATTGATTTTTTGTTCAAGTTCAGGCAGCAGTTCTTTGGCTTGTAAAATATTTTTATTTTTAATTTTCAGGTAAGGGTCTTTAACTCCTGTAAGTCTGCTTACTATTTTATAAATGTGGGCTGCTGTTTCGACAGGAGTATTTTCAAGGGGGATATCTTTTATCAGGGCACCTGTTTCATCAAGAATTTTTTTTAGTGTTTTTTCATCTGCATTTGTTTGTTTCCCTGCACGAAGTGCCTGTTTCATAAGGCATGGAATGCAGTCAAGAAATGTTTTCATTTTTTACTCCGGAATTTTATTTTATGAAGCTGAAAACTAATAAAGTGATTATCATGTGTAAAGGGAAAATTATCCTTTCTTTACAGATAAAATCCCTGATGGTACTAAAATTAATCTGGCTCTTACTTAAAATTACAAGAGGAAGCTTTTATGTATAAATATATTTTCGGTCCAGTTCCATCCAGAAGACTCGGCATTTCTTTAGGGGTCGATCTTGTTACCCATAAAACATGCTCCCTGGATTGTGTTTATTGTGAGTGCGGTAAAACAACAGACCTTACTTCAGAAAGAAAGGAATATGTACCTGTTGATGAAGTGAAAAAAGAGCTTGCAGATTACTTTGAAAAAAATCCAAAGCCTGATTATGTTACGTTTTCAGGTTCAGGAGAGCCCTGCCTCAATATAAAAATAGGTGAAGTCCTTGATTTTATAAAATCAAATTTTGATGTCAGGGTCTGCGTTCTGACAAACGGCACTCTTTTTTCAGACCCGGGGCTGAGAAAAGAACTTTTAAAGGCCGATCTTGTAATGCCGTCCCTTGACAGTGCATATGAGAGTTCTTTTTTAAAAATAAACAGACCGTGCCAAAAAATTGAAATCAATGCCTATATAAAAGGCCTTGCTGCTTTTAAAAAGGAATTTAAGAACCGGTTTGATCTTGAAATTTTTATACTTCCCGGTTTTAACGATTCAAAGGAAGATATTTTAAAACTTAAAAATGCTCTAAAAGAAATAAAACCTGACTCAGTTCTTTTAAATACACTTGACAGGCCTGGAGCTGTTAAGGGGCTGAAGGCTGCTTCAGAAGCAGAGCTGATGAAAATCAAAAAAGAACTGGAGTTTGAAAAGACTCAGATTATATCAAAAAGCATTCAAAGAAAAAATATTTCTTCATACAGGGAAGACCGGGAAGAGGCTGTTCATGGAATGATTTTCAGAAGACCTTGTACAATAGACGACTTAAGCGAAATCCTTGGGCTGCACAGAAATGACATAGGAAAATATCTTGATGTCCTTGTAAATCAGGGCAAAGTAGAAGCAGAAGAACTTGAACGAGGCGTTTTTTATAAAATAAAAAAATGATATGGAAAGTTTTTGTGAAAAAAGCGAAAAGGCTTTTTATTTTACTTGCATAGAGTCTATCTAGCTCTGGTCAAAAACTTCTCTTATTGCCCTGTTGAGTTCTTCAATATTAAAAGGTTTTAAAAGTTTTTTTCTGATTCCTGTCTGTTCAAGGGAGCTTTCAGGAATTGCTTCCGAATATCCGGTGCATATTATTGCGGGAATATCAGACCTTATGGAATAAATTTCCCTGCACAGCCTGATTCCTGTCATTACTGGCATAGTCATGTCTGTAATTATCATGTCGTAATTGCCCGGATTTTCGTTAAAAAGATTGAGTGCTTCCACAGGGCTTTGAACGCATGTGACATTGTATCCCGATTCTTCAAGAAGATCTTTCATAAGTTCCGCAAGTATTTCTTCGTCATCCACAAAGAGAATTTTTTCAAACCCTTTTGAGGAAAAAGAGATGTTTTTTTCTCTTTCAGGCATTATATTTTCTTTTGCAAGGGGCAGATAAATTTCAAAACTTGTTCCCTTGTTCAGAGTGCTTGCAAATTTAAGATACCCCCCATGATTTTTTACAATCCCCTGCACCATAGAAAGTCCAAGTCCTGTGCCTTCTCCTGTTTTTTTTGTTGTAAAATAAGGGTCAAAAATTTTTGAACTTATATGTTGGGGGATTCCATGACCGGTATCCTTTACAGAGAGTTTTAGATAGCTTCCAGGGGTGATTTCTCCGAAACTTGTTTCAAAAACGTTTTCTTTGCTTATTACAGAAGTTTCAAGCGCTATGCTGAGGATTCCTCCGGTATCTTTCATTGAATGGGCTGCATTAGTGCACAGATTCATTATTACCTGGTGAAGCTGGGTTGTGTTCCCTTTTATAAGGGCTGACTTTACTTTTATTTCCTGTACCATTTCAATTGATGAGGGTATGGAGGATCTGAGAAGTTTAAGAGCTTCTTTAATCACAGGTATTGGATTAATGTTTTTCTTTTTTGTTTCCGTATTCCTTGTGAAGGAAAGTATCTGGCTTACAAGATTTTTTGCTCTTTGTCCTGCCCTGGAAATTCCGTCAAGGTAGACTGGAATTTTTTCAGGCTCCTTTTTAAGTTTAAGCTTTGCAATATCCGCATATCCGGTTATGCCTGCAAGAATATTGTTGAAGTCATGGGCAATACCTCCTGCAAGGGTTCCGATTGCCTCCATTTTCTGTGAATGGAAAAGTTTGAGTTCAAGCTGTTTTTTTTCTGTAATATCTCTTATCGACACAATGACTTTTTCAGGATTACCTTTTTCATCCTTGATAATCATTGCATTTATTGATGAATCTGCAAATGCATTGTTTTTTGTTTTGCATTTTGCTTCAAAGTTTGAAACTTTGCCTGTTTTATAAAGTGCCTCCATAAGGCTTTTCTGATCTGCAGGATCAATATATTTTTTCCCGACTTTCTGGCCGATAAGTTCTTCTCTTGTGAAGCCTGCAGACTCCTCAACCGAAGGGCTTACTTCAAGAATTGTTCCGTCAATTGATGCTTCGACATAAATATCTCTTGTATTTTCAAATATTTCTCTGTATTTTTGTTCGCTTTTTTCAAGCTGTGACTGAATTTTCTTTCTGTGTTCAATCTCATTTTCAAGGTTTTTTGTAAGCTTTGCACTTTCAGCAAAAATTATAGCATTGTCGATAGATATTGCAGCCTGTGGAAGAAGATATTTGAGTATTTTAAGTCTTTCCCCTGAAAAGACTTTTGTCGCAAGATTGTTTTCAAGGTAAAGAACTCCAATGGTTTTGTCTTTATAGCGAAAAGGCGTGCAAAGAACAGATCCGGTATTGTTTTTTCTGAGCCACCTGTCTCCGGCAAATCTTTTTGCTGAAGACACGTCATCTACAATTACATCTTCTCCTGTATGAATTACATAACGTACAATGGATTCAGCGATTTCATCGGTCTGATCAATTGGTTTTGACTGAAGAACGTTTACTTTTTTTGAATCTGAATAAGCCTGAATATCAAGTGCGTCGCCGTTTTTTAAAATAATGAACCCTTTTTGTGCTCCTGCGCTTTCAAGCATTATTTTCATTAATTTTTTAAGAAGTTTTTCAATATCAACTTCACCGGATATTACTCTTGATGTCTTTGCAACAGATTCCATGTCAAGAGCAGAGGAATAATCAGATTCGGAGTCCGGATAGCTGGAGCTTTGATTATTGAAAAACTGGTTTCTGCTGCTTTTTGAGAGAAATTTAGGAATGTTTTTTTCAAGACTTTTAATTTTTATGAGAGCTCCCCAGCTTTCATATGCTTCAAGCGCATCTTCCATATAAGGTCTTGAGAGTTTATCTCTGTCAAGTTCTATCCAGAATTTTGAACAAAGCTCGTTTGCAAGAGCTTCTATCTGTGCAAAACCTTCCTCAGACGCTGCTTTAACAGCCTTGTCATAATAATTGGATGCCTGTTCACTGTCCTTTTCAAGTCTTTTAAGTTCAGCCATAACAAGATAATATCTTGAAAGGTGGTTTTGGGGGGCTGTTTCTGATTTATGCCTGAGAGTTTCAGCTGCTTTTTTAATAAAGGAAACTGCACCTGCTTTTTCGTTTTCATTTAATTCACTGTATACTGAAGCATTAATGAGAGCTTTGAGAAAAACAAACTCTGTATCAGAAAAGTATCCTGTTGTTGCATTCCAGTATTTTTCAGCTTTAGATATGGCTTCAAAGGCATTTTTGTTTTTTCCGTTAAGATATAAAACAAAGGCCTTTAAAAGCCAGAGAAGAAAAAGGGCCGGCATGCTCTGGTTTTTAAGCATTGTTTCATAATATTGGCTGAAGGAGAAAGCTTCGTCTGAAAAATCCTTAATGTTTTTCTGCTGTTTTCTTAAATTGAAGACAGCTATTTTAAATGGAGTTATCACATCAACTGCAATGCTGTTCCCTGTCCTCAGGCAGAAATCCAGTGCTTCCGGGATTTCCTTTTCAAGATAATCAAGCCTGTAACCCTGAAAAAATCTGTTTAATATTCTGCAGAAGAGAAGAAGCCCTGCATATTGAACCTCTCCTGATTCAAGGCCTGCTTTGTATCCCCAGGCAATCTGATCCTCGCCTTCCTTAAGATGCTGAACCCCGTGTGTAAGAAATGCGGCAAGGGAAAGTCTGGACTGGCATTCAATCTTTTTATTTTTGAACTTTTTACTTATATTTACTCCTAAAATTCCAAGTTCATAAGCAGTTTTAAAGTCTTTTGTCTTTGAAGAGTATATATTTGCGAAACTTGCATATCCTTTGGCAGATTCAGGTGTATGGCCGAAGTCAAGTGAAAAATTTGTCATTTTGGCAAGAAGAAAAGGGTAGAGATCTGTTCTGAAAAAATAAGAAGTTGCCTGAAGTCTTATAAGAATTTTCATGGCTGTTTTGATTCTAAGGTTTTTTGCAGCAGGTTTTTTTATCAGGTTTTTCACGTTTATTTTTTTGAGTTTTTTTATTGCTTTATCAACTTCTTCAGATGTTGCCTGTGCAATGCTGTCTATAGGGAAATCAATATCAAGGAGTTCCAGAGCTTTTTTGCCTGTAACAAGAGCTTCGCTGTATTTTGCATTCATTGTGCAGATTAAAATTAAAAGTTCGTAAATTCTGCATTTTTCAATTGAGTTTTTTTCATAATCAAGAAGATTTTCAAGGATTTGTCTTGATTCACTCAGTTCTCCGCAGAGATATTTTGTTTCTGCCAGTTCTTTGAGAACAGCTTTGTAAAAATTATCATTACTGTTTTCAGGAAGGAGCTCTCTGCTTGTTTCAAAATATTTGAGTGCTCTTTGATAGGCTCCCGAGCTTTTGGCTTTTTTACCTGAAATAAAATTGAGGTGCACTGCAAGAAGAATGTCTTCATCTGATAATAAAAGTTTTTTC